>SCQL01000027.1 GCA_004299235.1 bacterium | reverse complement strand
CTTCGACGAGCGAGACCGAACACAGATCGCCCGTCAGGCCGTGCGCCGGCTGGAGCGCCTCGGCTACACCGTCGAACTCAGCGAGGGCGCTGCCTAGTCGAACTCACTTTTCGGGTTAAGAAGGCAGCTGGGTATGGAGCCGCGGTTCAGTCGAGGTGGCGCTGCGCCACCAGGGTCAGGAACGAGGGGAATGACTTCCCGAGCGTGACCTCCTCGAACACCTCTCGCGCATCCCCAAACCGGCTCTTCCGCCACCCCTCCTCACCAAGCGTCTCGCGGATCTTCGCCATCTCGCCGTCGGCGATCTCGCGCACCAGGTCCGCGCTCACGGTCGCGCCCTCGCTGAGCCGCGCCGAGTGCCTGATCCACTGCCAGACCTGCGAGCGCGATATCTCCGCCGTCGCGACGTCCTCCATCAGGTTGTTGATCGCTGCCGCACCGACACCCCGCAACCAGGACTCGATGTACTGGATGCCGACGCTGACATTCACACGCACGCCGTTTTCGGTGACGGTGCCTGCGGGCACCGCGACGTCGATGAGCTGCGCGGCATTCACCGACACCTCCGGCCGCTGGCGCTCCAGCTGGTTCGGCCGCGTGCCCAGCACCCGGTCGAACGCTTCGGTAGCGGTCGGAACCAGGTCGGGGTGGGCCACCCACGTCCCATCGAAACCATCCGCCGCCTCCCGATCCTTGTCCTCTTTCACCTTGGCGAGCGCGACCCGATTCACCTCGGCGTCGCGGCGCGACGGGATGAACGCAGCCATTCCGCCCATCGCATGCGCACCCCGGCCGTGACACGTCTTCACCAGCAGCTCGGTGTAGGCGCGCATGAACGGCACCGTCATCGTCACCTGTGCACGGTCCGGAAGCACGAAGTCGGGGCGGTTTCGAAACTTCTTGATGATGCTGAAGATGTAGTCCCACCTGCCCGCGTTGAGGCCGCTGGAATGCTCACGCAGCTCGTACAGGATCTCCTCCATCTCGAAAGCGGCCAGGATGGTCTCGATCAGGACCGTGGCTCGGATGGTGCCTCGCGGAATCCCGAGGTCGTCCTGCGCGAAGCAGAAGACGTCGTTCCAAAGCCGGGCCTCGAGATGGCTCTCCAGCTTGGGGAGGTAGAAATACGGCCCGCTGCCTTTCTTGAGCAACCGCTCAGCGTTGTGGAAGAAGTACAGGCCGAAATCGAACAGGCCGCCGGCCACCGGCTTGCCCCCCACCTCGACATGCCTCTCGTCGAGGTGCCAGCCGCGCGGCCGTACCAGCAGGGTCGCGACCTCGTCGTGGAGCCGGTACTCCTTGCCCTCAGGGCTCGTGAAATCGATCCTCCGCTCGATGGCATCGATCAGGTTGACCTGGCCCTCGACCAGGTTGGCCCAGGTCGGTGAGTTGGCGTCCTCGAAATCCGCCATGAACACGCGGGCCCCCGAGTTGAGGGCATTGATCAGCATCTTGCGATCGGTCGGCCCGGTGATTTCCACGCGCCGGTCCTGGAGGTCCTTGGGCGCCTTGGCGACCCTCCATTCGGATTCGCGCTCGGACCTCGCGGCGGCAAGGAATCGCGGCGACTCACCCGCATCCAGCCGCGCCTGGCGCTCGTCTCGCAGTTGCAGAAGTTCCAACCTGCGATCGCCGAACTCTCGCTGCAGGCGAGCGACGAAGTCCAACGCGTCGCCGGTCAGCACCTCGGCGGCGCGCCCGTCGATACGTCCCTTGATCTCGACCCGGTCGGTGGTGGCCATCGCCACCAAATTTAACAGGAGCGCGTCAGGTGCCGGCCAGGCGCTCCACCACCGGTGCCAACGCCTCCACGGCCTCGCCGGGGACGATCACGAACGAGATGCCATATCGCTGGCGCCGAGCCTGGAGGTCCTCGACGAGCTGATCCACCGTCCCGATCAGGAAATGCGGAATCGCCAGGACCTCCTGCGCTTCAGCCTGAAAGCCCGCCGCCATCGCTTCGGCTGCGGACTCGCGATCGCCGGTGATGTTGGCGCCGAAGACGAGCACGCTCAGTTCGATCTGCTCGAGGCGATCGCCGGCGGCCTCCTTGACCCAGCCGACCTTTTCATCGGTCGCTTCAGCGAATCCGGTGCGGATGACGCCCTGGCTGACCTGGCCTTCGCGAAGGTTGAAATTGACGCTGACGATGTCGGCTTCACGCGCCGCCAGCCGGAGGATGCGGCGACCGCCGCCACCAAGCAGGATCGGTGGATGCGGCTTCTGGATCGGGGAGGGCGATCCCTCCAAGCCGTTGACCCGGTAGTGCTTGCCCGAAAAAGAGAAGGCCCCGCCGGCGAGCAGGCCTTTGAGGATCTTGAGGGCCTCCTCCATGCGGTCGATTCGTGTGCCGGGCGGGTCGAAAGGAATGCCCGCCTCCTCGTAGTCCGAAGCCAGCCAGCCCGCGCCGAGGCCGAGGTCAAGGCGTCCCTCGGACAGCAGGTCGAGCGTCGCCGCCTCCTTGGCCAGTACGACGGGGTGCCGGTAGTCGTTGTCGAACACGAGCGAACCGACCCGCAGGCTGGTGGTGGCATCGGCAGCCGCCATCAACGCCGCAATCGGTCCGAGCTGGTCACCGAAGTGGTCCGGCAGGTAGAGCGCCGAATAGCCCAGCGACTCGACCTGTCGCGCCTTCTCCCGCCACGCTCGCGCGCTCGCCGCACGATGCTCCTGAACCCCGAACCGGAAACGACGTGGCGTGCGCATCGGGCGACAGTATGCAACGCCTGGTTGTCCGCCCCCCAGGGCGCCCGGCGGCGCGAGCCCCGATCGCAAAGCGCTCACAAAGGTCGGACATGACGCGTAGGCCGGGCGGGGCTTGGCAGGCCCCTGGCTGGGCCTGGCGCCGTTTGGGGCCACCCTGGCCGCGCACCGCGTCCGCTGTTCGGTCAGGTGGTGCCGAGGGTGAGATTTGAACTCACGACACCTTGATTTTCAGTCAAGTGCTCTACCAAGCTGAGCTACCTCGGCACGGCGGTTGATTGTATCGAGCAGCGAGATTCGGGGGCTCGCGACCCCTGGCTCGGGGGGCTCATGCCTGGAGCGATGCCGGATGCCGGCGTGGGCGGTGAGAGGGTCGAACTCCCGACCTCCTCGGTGTAAACGAGGCGCTCTGGCCAACTGAGCTAACCGCCCATCTTCGCGGGGGACCCTCAGTCTACCCAGGGGGGAGCAGGGCCAGCGCCGCGTTGAGCTGCGTGTCTTTTGTGTAACCCAGCGAGGGCTGGGTCACATCGAACGCGATGTTGCCGCTGGGCAGAGTCACGTTGAAATCAGGGGTCAGGCCCCGATGGTCGATCGTCCGGCCGTCCGGCAGGTACCACCGCTTGACCGTGAGATGGACGTCCGCTCCATCGCTGAGCTCGAAGTCCTGCTGCACCGATCCCTTGCCGTAGGTCGTGGCCCCCACCAGCCTGGCCCGGTGATGGGCCTGCAGGGAACCGGCCACGATCTCTGATGCCGATGCGCTGTTGGCATCCACGAGCACCACCAAAGGCACGGTGGGCGCCAGGTGCTGACCCGTGACCTCATGCCTTTCGACGTTGCCGCTCCGGTCGCGAAGCTCGAAAGTCTCGCCACTCGTCACGAACTGACTGATGACCGCGTCCGCCGCCGTGACGAATCCACCGGGGTTGCCACGCAGGTCGAGGACGACCCCGGTCGCGCCCGGAAGGCCACTCGTCAGCGCCGATGCGAAGTCGGCGGCGGTGTCTGATCCAAATTGGTAAATATGCACGTACAGCACGTGGTTGGCGATCACGGTCGACCGTACCGTGGGCACGCGTATCTCGGCTCGCTTGATGCTGACCGAGAAGGCCTGATCGCCGCGCGAGATGGTGAGCGTGACCGTGGTTCCGTCCGGCCCCTGGATGAGGGAGGCCGCTTCATCGGCGGTGATGCCCTTGGTGTCCTTCTCCCCCACCTTGACGATCTCATCGCCCTTCTGCAATCCGGCGGCCGCCGCGGGCGAACCGGGCACGGTGCCGGTGATCAACGGATGGTCGGCGGTGAAGCTGAGATAGATGCCGATCCCCGAGTAGCGGCCCTGGTATGAGTCCTGCAGCCGCTTGTACTGCGCCGGGTCGTAGTAGGCCGAAAACGGGTCGCCCAGGGCCGCGACCAGTCCTCGCACGCTCCCTTGGGTGAGTTTTCCGGGATCGACCTTGCCATCCACGTAGTCCGCCTGGATCAGGCGCACCGCCTGCTGCAGCGGGGTCAGGTCGACCTGCGCCACCGAGCGGTGCCCGAAGTACGGCAGGTAGTCGGGATACGCCTGGTCGGTGTAGATCCCGGCGATGAACCCGACGGCGAGGACGATCAGGATGGCGCCACCCCGGAGGGCGGCGCGGCGATTCATGTCAGCAGACTAGCGAAATCGGATCCGCCGGCCGCGGCGCGCCGCGGCACCCCAAACCTCTGGGCGCCTCTCAACACCCGAGCCAGATGCACGGGTCCTTGTAGACGTTGTTGACGCGAATCTCGAAATGCAGGTGCGGGCCGGTCGACCAGCCGGTGGACCCTTCGAAGGCGACGGTGGTGCCTCGCGGCACGACCTGTCCGCTCGTCAGGCCGGGAGCGTAGCCCGACAGGTGACCGTAGTAGGTCGAGTACCCATTGCCGTGGATCATCACGAGCAGGTTCCCGTAGCCGACGCTCCCGGGGTACAGATACGCGACCCCGGTGTCCGCCGCCACGATGGGCGTGCCGTAAGGCCCCGCGATGTCGATGCCGGTGTGGATCTTGTGCGGCCACGGGCAATTGTCGTCCGGGACCTCGAGGTAAAAGGTGGAGCAGCCAAAACCCTGGCTGATGCAGGAGTGGCCGCACGCCGGCTCCGGCCATTCGAACACGCCCGACCCGCCGCCGGCCTTGGCGGCCTCCGCGGCATACTGCTGGGCCAGCTGCGCCACCTGGGCATCGATGGCCGCGCGCTCCGCCTGCACCTGCTGGTACTGAGCGGCCAGCTGGATCTCGAGCTGCTTCTCGTACGCCAGCGCCGCCGCCTCGGCGGCGAGGTTCTTCTGCAGGTCCGCCTCGGTGGCCTGCTGCTGCTGCAGGAGCGCGGTCACCTGGCCGCGCTGAATGCCGAGATCGGTGTTCGCCTGTCCGACCAGCGCGTGCTGCTGATCGAGTTCGAGCAGCAGCCTCCGGTCGGAGGCGGCGATCTGCTGCTCGGCGATCATGCGGTTCACCATGTCGTTGAAGCTGTTCGCGGTCAGGACCAGCTCGACGTAGTTGAGCGCGCCGTGCCCGTCGATGTAGCGGAGACGCTGGTTCAGCAGCTGGTCGCGGACGCTCAGGTGGGCCTGGAGCCGTGTCAGCTGCGCCTCACCGAAACGGATTTTCCGGTTGAGGTCGTCGATGGTCGCCTGCGTCTGAGCGATCAGCGCCTGTTGAGCCGCGATCTGTGACTTCAGACCATTGATGAGTGAATCGATGGCGTTGATCTGGGCCGCGGCATTGTTGATCTGTGACTGGATCCGCTGCAGCTGCTCCTGATTGTTCACCTGCTGCCCAATGCCCTGGTTGTACGCCAGGCAGGCCTGGTACACGCCCGGGGGGTCGCCCGGGTAGCAGTAGATGGCGGACGCCGTGCGCGCCGACTGTGGCAGCCACAAGAGGGTCGCCAGGACAACGGCAGCGGTCAGGCGGGCTTTCAAATCAGATCTTCACGTAGCGGCGAACGCCGATGTAGCTCCCGAGCGCACCCAACAAGGCGCCCCCGAGCAGCAGGTCGCGGGCCAGGCTCGAGATGAAGCCAGGGTCGTAGGACAGAGGGATGAAGACGACGTCCGCGCGGAAGCGGTCGACGGCCGGCTCGTACGCGATCACCAGCAGGGCCAGGGCGATCGCGGCCGCGAGCAGGCCGGTCATCACCCCCTCCAACACGAACGGCCCGCGGACGAACCACTCGGTCGCCCCCACCAGCTTCATGACCTCGATCTCCTTGCGCCGGTGATAGACGGCGGTGCGGATGGTGTTCATGACGATCACGACCGACACCACGACGAGGATCGCCAGCAGGCCGATTCCGGCGAGGCCGAGCCACTGGGAGAGCTGCAGCATGCGGTTGACGAAATCGCCCTGGTAGTTGGTGGGGTCGGCCGGGTCGACGCCAGGCCAGTGGCGCGCGAGCGTGTCGATTGCGGCCACGTCGCCGAGCTTGATGACACGGACCTGGAGCTTCGCGTCCAGCGGGTTGCCGTCGAGCTGCTGCGAGAGCACGATGTTGTTCGGGTCGGACTTGAAATTCGCCAGCGCCTCATCCTTGGTGATGAAGCGCACGCTCGCCACCCGAGGGTCGGCGGCCAGCTCCCCTTGGAAGTCATAGACGCTTTGCAGAGGCGTGTCGTCAGCGACGTTGATCGAGATCTCGCTGACCTTGACCCTGAAGCCGTCGAGCACCTGCGAGAAGGCGTGGCCGACGAGCAGGTTGATGCCGGCCAGCATGAGGATGAGCGTGATCGACAGCACCGCGGCCAGGCTGACCGCCAGGTTCCGCCAGAAGCTCTGCCAGGCGCTATTGAGCGCGAATCTGAGATTTCGAAACATCATCATGGTATCGGCCTGAACGATCGTCCCTGGCGATCTGCCCGGCGTCGATGGCGACGACACGCCGGCGCAGCAGGTCGACGATCTCGCGGTTGTGGGTCGCCATCACGACCGTGGCGCCCCGGGCGTTGATGCGCAGGAAGAGCTGCATGATCTCCCACGCCGTCGCCGGGTCGAGGTTGCCCGTCGGCTCGTCAGCGATGATGAGGCGCGGCGCGTGCACGAGAGCGCGTGCGATGGCGACGCGCTGCTGCTCGCCGCCGGACAGGGTGGCGGGGTACATCTGCTCTTTCCCGGCGAGCCCGACCGTGTCGAGCGCCTCGGCCACGTGCGCCAGCACGACGTGATCGGATTCACCAAGCACGCGCAGGGCGAAGGCCACGTTCTCGTAGATGGTCAGGTTCGGCAGGAGCTTGAAATCCTGGAAGACCAGGCCAACCTTGCGGCGGTAAAACGGGAGCTGCCGCCGCTTCATGCGGCCGAGCTCGACGCCGTCGACGAAGATCTTGCCCTTGGTCGGTTTCTCCTCCCGGATCAGGAGGCGGACGAGTGTCGATTTGCCCGCGCCCGACGGACCGACGAGGAATACGAAGTCACCTTCAGGCACGACCAGGTTGACATCGCGCAGGGCTTCGGTTCCGGTCGGATACGTCTTCCACACATGCTGGAAGCTGATGACCGGGCGATTGTCGAAATCCGGTGTTAAAACCATAAGCTGAGTTTGTTGCTTCGACGTGTGGCGCCGGCGGGCGCGTTCGACTAAGTCGCGGGCAGTATACCGCACGCCCCTTGCTGGTCCAACCACCCGTTCCCAGAGCACCAAACAGCTGTTTAACGGGTGCGTTTGGAGTTGCTTGCGCCGGCTACCCGGACGACCCGTTCCGGTCCAGGCGCCAGCGCAGCCAGCTCTCGATGAAGGGGTCTATCTCACCGTCCAGGACGGCCTGGGTATTTCCGATCTCGAGCCCGGTGCGCACGTCCTTGACCAGGGTGTACGGCTGGAGGACGTAGTTTCGGATCTGAGATCCGAATTCAGCCGGCATCACTTGGCCGCGGATCTGATCGAGCTGCGCCGCGGCTTCCTGTTGCTGCCGCTGGAATAGCCGGGCTTTCAAGACTTTCATCGCCATGTCGCGGTTCTTCATCTGCGAGCGTTCGTTCTGGCAGGTGACCACGATGCCCGTGGGCAGGTGCGTGATGCGAACCGCGGAATCCGTCTTGTTCACATGCTGGCCGCCGGCGCCGGTCGAACGGTACGTATCGATGCGCAGGTCCTGGGCGTTGATCACGACCGCGTCCTCGTCCGAGCGTTCGAGCTCGGGCATCACCTCGACCAGCGCGAACGAGGTGTGCCGGCGATGGTTCTGGTCGAAGGGTGAGATGCGCACGAGGCGGTGCACCCCGTGCTCCGAGCGCAGCAGGCCATACGCACGCGGGCCCCGGACGATGAACGTGGCGCTCTTCAGCCCTGCCTCCTCACCCGGCGACGTCTCGAGGATCTCGGCCTCGAAACGCTTGTGCTCCGCCCATTTCACATACATGCGCATCAGCATCTCGACCCAGTCCTGCGCCTCCACCCCGCCCTGTCCGACCGATAAGGTCATGACCGCGTTGTGCGTCGCGTACGGGTCGGTGAACAGCAGGTCCAGCTCGCGCGAGCGCAGCTCGCTCGCCAGGGCCGCCCCCTCCTCGTCCACCTGGGCGCCTAGCTCGGCGTCTCCGGAGGCGAGCTGGTCCAGCTCGATCAGGTCGCGGGCGCGCGTCTCGAGGCGATCCCAGGTCGCGATCAGCTGGCGGTGTTCGGCAGCTTCACGCGCCATCCGCCCGGCGCCGGCAGGGTCGTCCCAGACCCCGGGCCTGACCAGCTGTTCATCGAGCTCGTCCGCACGCTTGCCCTTCGCGGCCAGGTCAAAGGTGCTCCTTGAGCTGCACGATCCTTGCCAGTAACTCTTTCGGGTTCAGCTCAGCGTCCATGACACCTCTTGTACTTCTTGCCTGACCCGCACCAGCACGGATCGTTGCGCCCGATCTTATTGGTTGATGCGCCACCGGCGCTTGCCGGAACCGCCCCGGCCGCCCCGATGCCCACGGGCGCTGCCCGGCGCGGCGCCGGCGCCGCGTTGCGCCCGGCGCCGTCGGCCCCGTCCGGCTCGCCCGGACCGCTCTCCAGGACCTGGCGCACCAACGGCGCCGGCGGGGGTGCCGGGGCGTTGCGCTGCACCTGCACCCTGAAGATGCGCGCCACGATCGAGGCCTGAATGCGCTCGCGCAGCTCGTTGAACATCTCGAAGGCTTCGTTCTTGTACTCGACGAGCGGGTCACGCTGCCCGTAGGCGCGCAGGCCGATGCCTTCGCGGAAATGCTCCATCTGCGTGAGGTACTCCATCCACTGCCAGTCGATGGTGCGCAGGATCACGTCGCGCTCGACCAGCGGCATCAGGTCCGCGCCCACCTCCTCGACCTTACGGTCATAGGTGTCGGACGCAGCCGCGAACAGGTGCTCGACGAGGCCCTCAGGCCCCTGGCCCAGCGCCTCATCCGGAATCTGCGTGTCGGGGGCGATCGGCAGGTATGCGTTCAGATACTTCACGAGCCCGTCGAGGTCCCAGTTCTCGGCATGGCGGCTCTCGCAGTGCTGCTCGACACCCTTGGCGATGATGTCCCGCGCGTAGCTAAGGATATTGCCGCGGGTGTCGGCGCCCTCCAGCACCTTTCGGCGCTCCTCGTAGACGATCTGGCGCTGCTGGTTCATCACGTCGTCGTACTCGACCACATGCTTGCGGGCGTCGAAGTGCATGCCCTCGACCTTCTTCTGGGCGCCGGCGATGGACCGCGCCACCCACGGATGCTCGATCGGTTCGACCTCGAGGCTGTCCATGAGCCTGCCGATACGGTCGGCAGCGGGCCCGAAGATCTTCATCAGGTCGTCTTCGAGCGAGATGAAAAAGCGGCTGGAACCAGGATCGCCCTGGCGGCCCGAGCGACCTCGCAGCTGGTTGTCGATGCGCCGGCTCTCGTGCCGCTCGGTGCCGATGATGTGGAGGCCGCCGACCTCCTTGACACCCGTGCCGAGGACGATGTCGGTGCCGCGGCCGGCCATGTTGGTGGCGATGGTGACCGCCTTCGGCTGTCCGGCCTCGGCCACGATCGCGGCCTCGCGCTCGTGCTGCTTGGCGTTCAGCACGTTGTGCTTCACGCCCCGCTTCTCGAGCATGCGTGAGAGCCGTTCGGACTTTTCCACCGACACGGTGCCGACCAGCACCGGCCGGCTGAGCTTGTTCATGGCGGCGACCTCGTCGATGACCGCGGTGAATTTGGACTGCTCCGTCTTGTAGATGACGTCCGGGTGGTCGTCGCGGACCATCGGCCGGTGCGTGGGGATGACGACGACGTCCAGCCCGTAGATCTTGTGAAACTCCTCCGCCTCGGTCAGCGCGGTACCGGTCATGCCGGCCAGCTTCTCGTACTGCCGGAAGTAGTTCTGGACGGTGATGGTGGCGATGGTCTTCTGCTCCTGCTGGACCTTCACGCCTTCCTTGGCTTCGACCGCCTGGTGAAGGCCATCCGACCAGCGCCGTCCCTGCATGGTGCGTCCCGTGAACTCGTCAACGATGATCACCTCGCCGTCCTTGACCAGGTAGTCGCGATCCCTGAGGAACAGAACCTTCGCCTTGAGCGCCTGGTTGATCTGGTGGGCCTCGATGACGTTCTCGAGGTCGTAGATGTTGCGGATGCCGGTCCAGCGCTCCATCTTGGCGATGCCCGCCTCGGTCAGCGATGCCGACTTGTGCTTCAGATCGACCTCGTAGTCCTCTTCTTCGACCAGGCGACCCGCCCATCGGGCGTACTCGTAGTACTTCTCGGTGGACTCGTCCGACTGGCCGGAGATGATGTGCGGCGTGCGCGCCTCGTCGATGAGGATGGAGTCGACCTCGTCGACGATCGCGTAATTCAGGTGGCGCTGACTGCACTGCGAGAGGTCGTGGGCCATGTTGTCGCGCAGGTAGTCGAACGCCAGCTCCGAGTTGGTGGCGTACGTGATGTCCGCCAGGTAGGCCTCGCGCTTGGTCGTGGGGCGGAGATGCCGGAGCCTCGCGTCGCCGTGCGTCTCGTCGAGGAACTCGGGGTCGTAGACGTAGGTCCCGGCGGTGCCGACGTTGACCCCCACGGTCAGGCCCAACAGGTGATAGATCGGCGCCATCCAGCCGGCGTCACGGCGCGCCAGGTAGTCGTTGACCGTGACCAGGTGGACGCCCTTGCCCGGAAGTGCGTTGAGATAGAGCGCCAGGCTGGCGACGAGCGTCTTGCCCTCGCCGGTCTTCATCTCGGCGATCTTTCCCTGGTGCAGGACGATGCCTCCGACCAGCTGGACGTCGAAGTGTCGCAGGCCGATCGTCCGCCGGCCGGCCTCACGACACAGGGCGAAGGCCTCGATCAGCAGCTCGTCGAGGTCATGGCCTTCCCCGGCTTGCCGGCGCAGCTCCTCAGACCGTGCGCGCAGGGCGGCGTCATCGAGCGCTTCGAGCTCGGTCCCGAGGGCGGTGACGGCGGCCGCCACCGCCAGGTGGCGCTTGACCTCCCGCTCGTTCGGGTCGAGTAGCTTGCCTAGTGAGAGCACTGACTCAAGGGTACCCGCTGGACCGGATCTCCAATCCCGGGCCCCGGAGGCGAGTACCGGCTAGGGGATGACGGGCTCGATGACGGCCACGGAGCCGTCGGCGCGGCGGACCGCGATCTGGATGGTGCCGGAGTCCTCGTCGAGGAAGACATGGAAAGCCTGGCCGTCGGACTCGAGCTCCGCCACGGCCTCGGCGAGCGACATCGGGCGCACCTTCAGGCGGATCCGCTCCGGTTCCGTGCTCCGTTCGTCGCGGTTGTCCTCGGGGGCGGTCATGCGCACCGGCGACGCCGGCTGCTTGCGGTGGGTGACCTTCTCCTTGTGCTTGACCACTTGGCGATCGATCTTGTCCAGGGCGAGGTCGAGCGCGGACAGCGCGTCAGCGCCGCTTTCGTGCGCCGACAGCACCGGCGACCGGCGGCCGTCGAGATGGACGTTGATCCGGCACACGATCGTGGCCAGACCGCTGCGCTTGCGCTCCTCGGCGAAATCCAACTCGGCCTCGGCCACCTTGCCGAAGTGGCGGGCAAGGCGGGTCAGCTTGCGCTCCGCGTTCTCGCGCACCTCCTGCCCGAGACCGTTGGTACGGTCGTGCAGGACGACCTTCACGGCCTGAGTATATGACTCAAATCCCCCACCGGAGCCCCGTCTAAACGGCCGACGGCTTGTAGCCCGGTGGCGGTGGGAAGAGGGCCGTGATCTCCTTGGGCAGAGGAATTCCCTGGGCGAATATGCGGTCCAGGATCTTGGGCCGCAGACCGGTCGGCCTGAACTCCGCGACCACCTTGCCGTCCGGTGTCGCACCCTTCTGCTCCAGGACGAAGATGTCCTGCATCGTGATCACGTCCTGCTCCATGCCGACGATCTCGGTGATGGCGGTCACCTTGCGCGAGCCGTCGCGCAGGCGGTTGAGCTGGCAGATGAGGTTGATGGCGCCAGCCACCTGCTGGCGGATGGCCCTGACCGGCAGATCGACGCCGGCCATCAGCACCAGGGTCTCCAGGCGGGCCAGGGCGTCGCGCGGGCTGTTGGCGTGCAGGGTGGTCATCGAGCCGTCATGACCCGTGTTCATGGCCTGCAGCATGTCGAGCGCCTCACCCCCACGGCACTCACCGACCACGATTCGCTCCGGACGCATGCGGAGTGAATTGATGACCAGCCGCTGAATGGTGATCTCGCCCTCGCCGTTGATATCCTTGGGCCTGGTCTCCAGGCGGCAGACGTGCTCCTGGTGGAGCTGGAGCTCGGCGGCATCCTCGATCGTGACGATGCGGTCCTCGACAGGTATGAATCCGGACAGCACGTTGAGGAACGTCGTCTTGCCGGTGCCGGTGCCGCCTGAGACGACGACGTTGGACTTCGCCAGGACCGCCGCCTTCAAAAAGCCGAACCCGGCCTCGTTGCAACTCCCGAACCGGATGAGGTCTTCGACCTGGAACGGATCGCGCGCGAACTTGCGAATCGTGAGCAGGGGACCGTTCAAAGCCAGCGGGCGGATGACGGCGTTGACGCGGGAGCCGTCGGCCAGGCGGGCGTCACAAAGAGGCTGGCGCTCGTCGATGCGGCGGCCGACGGTGCGCACGATGAACTGGATCACGTTGAGGAGCTGGTCCTCGTCGACGAACTTGATGTTGGTGAGGACCACCTTGCCGCCCATCTCGACGTAGACGTGGTCGTTGCCGTTGACCATGATCTCGGTCACGCGGTCGTCGCGAATCAGGGGCTCGATCGGCCCCAGCTGCTGGTAGTACTCATCGATGTTGATGCCTGGGATCCGAACTGCCATTCGCTAGCCTCCGCTCGCGATTTGATGAACCGACCAACTATAACGTTCGGACCTGCCCCCACCTGCAGCCTAAAGAACGACCCTCGCCACCGAGACGCCCATCACCGGTCCCGATCCGGCGCTTCTCAAAGCCGCCGCGCAGGCCTCCAGGGTGGCGCCGGTCGTGGCGACGTCGTCGACCAGCAGGAGCGAGCGGCTGTCCAGGTCGTCGCCCCGCCAGGCGAACGCGTCACGGACGTTTTCGAGTCGCCATCGCCGGTCGTGGCCCACCTGGGGCGGCGTGGGGCGCGTGCGCACCAACTCTCCCGGAGGCTCCGTCAGGCACAGCCTGCGCCTCAGCTCGCGAGCCAGCAGCTCAGCCTGGTTGAATCCCCTCTGGCGCAGCCGTCCGGGGTGCAGCGGCACCGCGACCGCCCAGGTCGCCGCCAGGCCCTCGACCACCAGGCGCTCGGCCATGAGCAGCGCCAGGGGCTCGGCCAGGCGCCTCCAGCCCTCGTACTTGAACCGCCGGACGGCCAGCTCGATCGGCCCTTCATAGGCGGCCGCGGAACGCAGTCGCGCCAGGGACCTGAGGCGGCCCCGACAGCCGCAGTCCTTGCGGGCCGACTCCAGCTCCGCGCCGCACCGCCGGCACAGCGGCTCCTCCAGCCGCCGGATGCGGTCGCGGCAGCGCTGACACAGCCACGAGCCGACGGAGCGGCAGCTGCCGCAGCGGGGCGGCAGCAGCAGGTCCACGAACGGCCAGCGCACCACCTGAGCCTACGGGCGGCGTCAACGGTGTCTTTACAAAGTCGAGCTCAGGCGATGACGACCCGGTCGCCGGGTTGGAGATCGATGCCCGCCGTCGACCCGGACGGTAGCTCCAGGACGCTGTGGGCGCCCCACTCGAGCCACACCACCCCCCACCAGGCCGGCAGGTTGCGGTAGACCTTCCTGACGCGCTCTCTGCCATCCAGGAAGACGGCATCGATGGCAAAGCTCATGAACATCATGTGGATGCCGTTGCATGGCGCGATCCACATGCCGCGGCCCGGCTCCAGGGTGCGGCGGAACATCAGGCCGATCCCGCGACCGATGAAGGTGCGCGGCATCTCCAGCTTCTCCGCGAGCACCTTTCCGGTCCGCTCATGCACCGCACGCCGTCCCGCCATGACGATCGACTAGCCTAACGGCGCGGCATGGACTTCGACAGCGACGGCGTCCGTCTCCACTACGAGGTGCACGGACCGGAGAACGGCAGGCCGATCGTCCTCGTGCACGGCTTCGCCTCGGACTACCGCCTGAACTGGGTCGGCACGCGATGGCAGGAGACCCTCACGAGCGACGGCTTTCGCGTCATCGGGCTCGACTGCCGCGGGCACGGCGGCAGCGACAAGCCGCACGATCCCGCGGCTTATGCGGTGCGCGTGATGGCGGGCGACGTCCTCCGGCTGCTGGACCATCTCGACGTTCCGGTGGCCGATTTGCTCGGGTACTCGATGGGCGCGCGCATCGGCCTCCAGGCGGTGCTCGATTTCCCGGAACGCGTCAGGCGAGCCGTCCTGGGCGGTCTCGGGTCGGCCGGCGCCATCGACAGCGCGGAGCAGATCGCGACGGCGTTCCTGCGTGGCGAACCGACAGACGACCCCATCGCCCAGACCTTCTACCGGTTCGCCTCCGCCCGGCCGGCCAACGACCTGCTGGCGCTGGCGGCCTGCATCACCGGCCTGCACCCGGACAACGACCCGGCACGGCTGTCCGCCATCCGCTCGCCGATCCTGATCGTGGCCGGCGACCACGACGACATCGCCCGGAACGCGCCCGAGCTGGTGGAGCTCATCCCCACCTCGCGCCTGGTCACGATCGCCGGACGAGACCACATGAGCGCGGTCGTGGCGAAGGACTTCAAGCAAGCGGCGTTGGAGTTCCTCGCCGCCGATTAGCCGGCCCGATGGTGGTAGCGGACCCGGTGCTTGGTCCTCTGGACCGCCGTTCCGCTGGGCACGATCGAGATGGTCCCGTCCGGCTCGAGCACGGCCAGCTGGACCTCCTTGAGATCCACCACTCCGTGCTCGCGCATCGCCATCTCGCACTCCTCCTGCAGCACCCCTTCACGCTGCATGACCTCAGGGAGGTAACGGCCGTCCTTGACGATCACGGCCGGTTGTGAGCTGAACAACCGGTGGAAGCGCGGCGACCGGTCGAGGCGCCCGATGAAGGCGTTGGTGGCGACCAGGACGATGATCAGGATGACGCCTCCCAGGACCGAGGCGTCCGGCCCGGTCATCGCCGGCTGGAGGGCGTTGGCCACCAGCAGGATGAAGACCAGGTCGTAGAGCGTGAACTGCCCCACCTCGCGCTTGCCGAACAGGCGCAGCGCGATCAGGAGGGCGGCATAGATGAGGATCGCACGGGCGCCCAGCTCCCACCACGGGATCGCCGGTAGCAGCGACGGGAGGATCTGGCCCGTCCGCTCAGGACCTCGGCGCCATCAAGATCAAAGCGGCCGGCCCGAGCAGGACGATCCACAGCGTCGGGAAGATGCAGCCGACCATGGGCAGCATCATCTTCAGGGTCGCCTGCGCCGCCTTCTCCTGTGCGCGCTGGCGGCGCTTGCGCCGCATCTCATCCGCCTGCAGGCGCAGGATCTTGCCGATTCCAGTGCCGAACTGCTCGGACTGGATGATCGCCTGGATGAAGTTGTGCAGGTCCTCGACCCCGCTGCTCCGGCCCATCTCGTCCATGGCCTCGAGGCGCGGGCGCCCCAGGCTCACCTCGCGCAGCACCTTGGCGAACTCGTCGGAGAGCGCGTTCTTGTACTTGTCAGTGACGCGCGCCAGGGCGGCGTCGAAACCGAGCCCGGCGTCGACCGCGATCACGAGCAGGTCCATGGCGTCCGGCAGGCCCTTCTGGATCTCCGAACGCCTCGCGTCGACTTTCTGCTTCAACCACATCACGGGGGCGTAGTAGCCGAGGACCGCCCCGACCGCGAGCGAGATGACGACAGACACGGGGTTGTGCATCAGCAATCCGAGCAGCAGGCCGAGCGCGGCCAGGACCGCGGCCGCGACGATGCGCACGGCGCCGAAGTCCTCCGGCGTGAGGTTGCCGGGCCGGCCCGCCAGGTCCAGCCGGTTCATCAGGTCCTGACGTGCCTTCTGCGGCGTGGAGCGCGACAGCATGGTGCCCAGGCGCTCGATCGCCGGGCGCAGGAAACGCTCACTGAAAGGCCGCTGCAGCTCGACCTCCTCCAGGGTGAGCGGTTTCTCGCCGCCGTACACCTGGAGGCGCTGCTGCACCATCTCCGCCGTGTTGGTGGAGGGCGTCCGCGCGAGGCCGATGAAGATCATCAGGACTCCGAGGCCGACGATCAGTGCAAGTAGTGGCAGCATCAGCTCATACCTCGATCGCGACCACGCGACGAATGATCAGGTTGCCGAGAAAGATCATGAACGCCCCGATCGCGATCAGCGTCCAGCCGACGAAGCTGGAGAACATCGGCCGGAAGTAGGTCGGCGTCACGAAGTACATGAACGCCGCCAGCACGATGGGCAGGAAGGTGATCAGGGTGCCCGAGGCCCGCGCCTGCGCGGTCAAAGTCGAGATCTCACCTTTGATCCTGACGCGCTCGCGGATCGTGTACGCGATGTTGTCGAGGATCTCCGCCAGGTTGCCACCGACCGTGCGGTGGATGGAGTACGCGGTGGCGACCAGGTCGAAGTCGGCGCTGGCGATGCGTTTGGTGATGTTCGAAAGAGCCTCGTCGGGTGAGCCGCCGAGGTTCATCTCGCGCACGGCGCGAGCAAACTCATCGCCGATCGGCGGCACGGCGTTCTTGGCGACGGTGTCGATCGCCTGGGCGAACGAGTAGCCGGCCTTGATGGCGTTGGACAGCAGTGTCAGCGTGTCGCCGAGCTGCGTGTTGAAAGCCTTGAGCCGGCGGCCGATGCGGTATTTCACGTAAAAGCCCGGCACCAGGTAGCCGATGAAGGCGAACACCGCCATTTGGATGATTCCGCCGGGGAACCCGAAGCGTACCATCGCGATGAGCAGGAACAGCACCGTGCTGCCGACCTGGATCATGAAGAACTCGGACGTGCGCAGCTTGAGGTCTGCGCGCTGCAGCTGCTCGGCGACCGATGGCTTGCCCTTCTTGGCGTTGCCGCGACCCACCCTGTCGGCGGCCGGCTGAAAGAGCCGGTTCAGGGTGTCCCGGAGACCGGTCGAAGGCGGCAGCTGGGCGGCGCCGGCCGTCGTGACTCCATACGCCGCCAGCCTGGCCTGGAAATCCTCTGAGCCGCCGGCGGCACGTCGTGCCTGGCTGAGCCCGAGAAAGATCAGGAACACGCCGGCGAAGGCGATGAGCCCGAACACCACGGGGATGGACATCTAGACCTCCTAAACGGTCAGTACAGCTTGTCGGGGGCCGGTTGCGCGGTGGGTGTGAAGAGGTTATCCGGCACGTCCTCGCCTTCGGACTTGAGATGCTCCATGCGCATCGGCAAGACGCCGGTCGCCGTGTGGTAGCCGACGGCCTTGCCCTCGGCGCTAACGCCCAGCTGCTTGAACTGGAAGAGCTCCTGGTACTGGACCTCCCCGTCCCTGATCCCGGTGATCTCCGCGACGCTCACGATGCGCCGTACGCCGCCGCGCAGGCGGGACTGCTGGACGATCATGTGGATGGCGGAGCCGATGGTCTCGCGGATGGCTCGAGACGGCAGGTCCTGGCCGGCCTGGAGCACCAGCGTCTCGAGCCGGACGAGGGCTTCGTGCGGGTTGTTGGCGTGCAGGGTCGACATCGAGCCATCGTGGCCGGTGTTCATCGCCTGGAGCATGTCCAGGGCCTCGCCGCCGCGACACTCACCGACGATGATGCGGTCCGGACGCATACGCAGACAGCTCTTGACGAGCTCGCGAATCGGCACCGCGCCCTTGCCCTCGACGTTGGGCGGGCGCGACTCGAGCTGAATCCAGTGCGGCTGCTGCAGCTGCAGCTCCGCCGCGTCCTCACAGGTGATGAGCCGTTCGGTTTCTGGGATGAACGACGACAGGATGTTGAGCAGCGTCGTCTTGCCGGAGCCCGTGCCTCCGGAGACCAGGATGTTGAACCGCGCCCGCACGCACGAGCGCAGGAAGGTCATCAGCTCCGGACTCGACGACCTGAACCGGTTGACGACGTCGGCGGGTCCCCACTTCTCCTTGGCGAACTTCCGGATGGTGAGACATGGGCCTTTGAGCGCGATCGGCGGGATGACCACGTTGACGCGGGAGCCGTCCTTCAGGCGCGCGTCACAGATCGGCGTCGACTCGTCGACCCGGCGGCCGACCAGGCTGACGATCCGGTCGATGACCTGGCGCATCTGCCGCTCGGACTCGAAGGTGACGGCGGACAGCGCCGGCTCGCCGCTCTTCTCGACGTAGATCTGCTTCGGGTGGTTGGCCATGATCTCGGTGATGTTCGGGTCAGCCAGCAGAGCCTCCAGCGGGCCGAGGCCTAGGACGTCGTCCAGGACCGAGTCGACAAGCCTTTCCTTGTCGTTCTTGGTCATGGTCATCGCCGTGCTGCGGAAGTACTCCTCCGCCAGCTCGACGATCTTCTCGCGGACGCCGGCCTTGTTGCTGGAGTCGATCTGGTCGGCGAATTTCTCGATCAGGCGGGCGTGGATCTGGACTTTGGCCGCGGTGAAAGCCGGGGCCAGCTCTCCCCCGACGGCGGCCGCCCGCGACGCAAGGCTCGGCGCCGGAGGAGCTGCCTCGGCGGCCGGTCTTGCCACGGGGATCGCCGTCGTGGCGGCGTAAGACGTCGCCGCCCCAGGGACGGTTCCGGGCGCAGGCCCGTTGGTCGCCTGGCCTGCCCCGGGGGGAACCGTCTGGTTCTGCTTGACCCGATCGAGTAGACCCATCTCAGCTACCGCTGGACGTCACAAGGAGGTGAAATGGTACCTGGCGTCGACCTGTTTCTGGCTGACACCGCCGGCGGAACCGACGGTCGGGCAACCCGGATCCGCGTCAGTCGGGGCCTTCAAGTAGTCGTGAAACGACTGCAGCGTGTAGCGGAGGGTGGTGTTGCCCAGGAACCACGTGAAGAACTCGGCGTCGCACTGTGTCAGCTCGATGGTCAAGCTGGACGTGACGCCACTGGTGGCGCCCTGGGTACCGCCAACCGTGGTGGCGCCGCTGCCGGCGGGCTGCACGTTGGAGGTGGCGGGCCCCAGCCCGATCACGCGGACGTTGGTGAAGACAGTCTTGCTGATCACCTTGGCGGGGCCGGTCTGCTGCGCGCCGGACGTCGAGAAGATGGTGAGGCTGGCCGACGCGATGACCGTGATGTAGTCGCCCACCGAGATGTGGCCGGCGACGCCCTGCTGCTCACCGGTGGGGATGGTCATGGCGACGTAGCCCGTCGCCAGCGGCAGGTAGGCGGGAGCAGCTCCCGCCGGCACCAGGCCGATGTCCTTGGCGAGCATGTCAGAGGTGATCACGGAGCCCTTGCTGATCTGGATCTGGGCGATCAGGTTGATGACATCCGTCTTGTTGGCATATGTGTTGTTGACGCTGGTGAAGGTTCCCGATACCTTCTCGATGTCCAGGTCGGCTTCGGTGATCGTGTGACGCAGAGGGATGGCCTGCTTGGCGATCACGACGGTGACGGTGGGACCGCCACCCAGGTTGCCGCCTCCGCCAAGAGTGCCGCCGAGAAGGAAGACCCCGCCGCCGGCGAGGACCGCCAACAGCAGGCCGACGATGATGAAAAGACGTCCGCCGCCTGGTCGCGGTCGTGCTGGAGCTGGTGCGACGGCCAAAACTAAGTCACCTCCGGTGATCGATCTTTCAAGAGTGCCGCCATTGTAGCGATGGGGACCGTGATCGTCCCCTCGCTTCAGGAAACAAGAGAGCCCCATTTCGGGGCTCTCTTTTTGAAGGTGCGACTACGTTTGTTTCTCGTTTAGCCGAGAGCGGCTACGACGTTCGAGAACACGTTCTTGATCTGGTTACCCATCGTAAGAAGGATCACGATGACGACGATTGAGACGAGCACGAGGATCAGAGCGTACTCAACCATACCCTGCCCTTCCTGACGAGTCGTAAGGCTGCGAAGCTTCATGTAAAGGCTCAACATCTGCGATTTCACCTCCTTTTTCTTGAATTACAGGTTGCTGATCTAGCTGACGCCGGCCGCCGCCGTTTCTTGCGGGCTCCGGGTCCGTCAGCGGCGGTGATGCTACTCGGACGGCCCCGGGGAGGTCAATTCTTTATGCAAAACAGTCTCGACCCCCAGAACCGATCGCCGTCAGCGCCCGCGGGCGGCTTAACCGGCCTTGCCGGAGGCGCGAGAAGTTAGATTGGGCGCGGGAATGATCGCCTCCGGAGTCGCAGAAGATGTGCGGAAGCGCTCGGGGGCGTACTGGCGCGACCTCGTCTTCAGCCGGCTACTGCCCGCTTTGTTCTTCAGCGTGTTCCTGGCCCGGCAGCTCCTGTTCGTCTGGGAAGGGTTCCACTCGATCCGCCAGCCGTCCGATCTCCTCTTCGTCCTGCAGCAGCTCCTCGCCCTGGCCTATTTCACGATGCTGGTCGTCCTCTACAGCACCCGGCTGCCCAAGCGCGGCACCGACCACCGGCTGGCCGTGGTGCTGATCGCGTTCACCGGCACCTTCTCGGCGATCGGCGCCAGCTTCCTGCCCGGGGGAGGCCATCGCGAAGGGCTGGTCCTCTTCGCCGACATCACGGCCACCGCCGGCCTCGCATACTCGGTGTGGGGACTCGCGTACCTCCGCCGGTCGTTCTCGATCATCCCCGAGGCCCGCCGGCTGGTGACGGGAGGGCCCTACTCTTTCAGCCGGCACCCCGTCTACCTGGGTGAGGTCGTCACCGCCATCGGCGTCAACCTGGCCACCGCCGGGTGGCCGGGCGGGCTGGCTGTGCTGTACTTCGTCATCTGCGAGCTGCTGCGCATCCGGTGGGAGGAAGGCGTGCTCGGGCGAGCCTTCCCCGATGATTACCCGCCGTATGCGCGGCGGGTGCCGCGGTACTTTCCCAACCCGTTCAGGCCTCACTGAGGGTTGGGGCTGACTCAGCGCTTCAGCGCGCGGACGCTGCTCTTGGGCGGCGTCATGATCGTCACCCTTGCGGTTTTCATCGCCCCGGTCCAGGACCCGGACTTCTGGTGGCACCTCCGCATCGGCCGGTGGATGGTGGACAACGGCCGGTTGCCCTCGACGGACATCTTCACCTTCACCGTCCCAAACCACGTCTGGACGGACCACGAGTACCTGACGGAGATCCTGATCTGGCTCGTGTACAACGCCAGCGGCCTCGTCGGCGTGAGCATCGCCTTCGGTCTTTTGACCTGGGCGGGGTTTGGGATCCTCTACCGCCAGGTCCGCCGGCAGCCATTTGTCATCGCCGGCGTCGGGCTGGCGCTCGGCGCCATCGCCGGCTCACCCATCTGGGGGCCGCGCGCGCAGATGATCACGTTCGTTCTGACCTGCCTCGAGCTCTACTGGCTGCAGGGATACCTGAGCGGCCGCAGCCGCGCCATCAACTTCTTCCCGCTCGTGATGGTGCTGTGGGCCAATCTCCACGGCGGGTGGGTGATCGGCTTCGCGTGGCTTGGCGTGGCGCTGGCGGCCGAGCTGATCGGTTGGGCCTGGGATCGTTCCGACGCCTCCCACCCAGCCCACGTCCGTCGACTCGCCATCATCACCGCCGCCTCCGCGATCGCGGTCGCGGCGACCCCGCACGGCTTGTCCCTGTATCCCTACCCGTTCCAGACGGAAGGCAGCATCGCGCAGCAGAAGCTGATCGTCGAATGGTTCTCGCCTGACTTCCACCAGGTCTACCTGCGCCCGTTCGAGGCGATGGTGTTCCTGGTCGTCACCGGCTTCGCTCTCCGCCGGCCGCGGCTCTACGAGTTCCTGCTGACGATGCTCGCGCTCGGGCTGGCCCTGCAGTCGGTACGCAACGTCGCCCTGTTCGTGGCGGTTGCCACCCCGGTGCTGATCAACTCCTATTCCGGCTACTGGCAGGAGCTGTCCAGCCGCCGCGGCTGGAAGCTCGAGCTGCCGGCCAGGCCGGTTTTCGCCATCACCACCGCGGCCGTCCTCCTCGTCATCGCCGGCGCGACGGCGGTCCGTATCGTCGACGGCAGCAGTCCGAGCAAGCAGCTGGGCCTGGACGCCTCGAACTATCCCGTCGGCGCCGCGGATTGGCTGGCCGCCCATCCCGACATCGGCACCCGGATGTACAACCAGTACGGCTGGGGAGGCTACCTCGCCAACCGCTTCTACCCAGAGCCCAATCGCAGAGTCTTCATCTTCGGTGAGGCGGCGCTCATGGGCGACCCGCTCTTGAACCGGTACGAGGACGTCCAGACGCTGCGGTCCAACTGGAAGAGCGTGCTGGACGGGTACGGGGTCGATTACGTCGTCTACAACCAGGGCGAGGCGCTGGCCAACATCCTGGCCACGCAGCCCGACTGGACGCTGGTCTACCAGGACCCGGTGGCGGTGATCTACGTGCGTGCCAACCCCAAGGCCCCGCACACCTGACCCACGGGAGGGCCGGCTCAGAAAATTCGGTAGATCTTGAAATCGGGCGTGTCGTAGGCGGGGGAGCCCAGGACCGCCGGCGGCGGCGCTGGGAGGTCAGCGGTCCACACCACGTAGCGGATCTGATCGGCCCGGACGAACTGCCCGATGTCGCTCTTGCCGGTCAAAACGTCCAAGGCCGTCTGCGTCTTGGTCAGGTAGTCGAACGTCTCGTCATAGTGGCCGACGTAAACCGTGTCGGGGCTGTAGGCGGGGATGTAAAGACCGATCCCCGGCATGGCAAGGACGCGCCCCGCCGGTTGACTCCCAAGCCATGTCAGGCCGTCGAACTCGGCGCGAGTCACCGAGTACTGAGGCTGCGCGGCCACGGTGAGGGGAGCCAGCACCAAAAAGGCGCTGCCGACGGAGGCGAACGCCACGTACGAGAAGGGCACCAGCGCCCGGGCGCGCGCGCTGCGGAGGCGCGGCAGGACCGTCTCGTACATGCCCTTGGCTCCGAGCACGACCAGGGGCAGGTACAGGCCGTCGAGGAACCGCCGGCGAAGGTCTCCCGCCGGGTTCGGGAGATAGAGGATGGCCGCCAGCAGGACCAACCAGGCGACCAGGAACCAGTCCTCGCGACTTCGCCGCCGCAGGACGGCGGGGAGTCCGGTCAGCGCGAGCAACAGCTGGGGCGCGATCGCGAAGACCAGGCTGACGGTCTCTGGGGGCAGCGCGTTCTTGGAATGGAATGTCCAACGCTGCACCTCCGGGTTGCCCACGAACGCGAGGTACGAATACAAGACGTAGGGCGCCGGGATGGCGAACGCGATCGCCGCGGCAACCCAGCCGCGCGGCGCTGACGGCCGGAGGACCAGGGCCACAGCCGTCGCACCGCCCATGAGGATCGGCATCTGCGGATGGATCGACGCCTGGCCGAGCCACGCGGCTCCGGCGAGCACCGCCAGCCAGAGGCTGCCCCGCTGGATCGCTTTGAGGGTGAGGGCGACGCCGGCGGCCGCGAACACCCCCGACCACGCGAAATGAGGCAGCGCCAGCACCGAGTAGAACGCGGTCAGCTCGGGCATGCGCCAGTCGAGCGTGTCGGTTCGGTGGCCGAAGACCACCGGGTGGCCGAGGGCCTGGATGACGTAGCCCATGCCAAGCCCGATCGCGCAGAAGAAGAACGCGAAGCGCCTGGCCGAGCGGTCCTGGATGAAGTGGCGGATGAAGAGCCAGGCCGCGGCCGCCAGGGCGAACGCCGCCGCCACCCGGGCGAGGTGGAAGACGACGATGAGCGGCAGGTTCGTGATCGCCGCCAGGTGGCCGAGCACGATCCAGAACATGAACAGGTAGGCGGCGGGGCTCGACTCGGTCGTGTATCGGTTCTGCCACGCCCACGCCCCTTCCCAGCCCTGTCGCATCTTGGCCAGGTACGTGTTGGCATCGTCACCCAGGTAGAAAAAGCCCATGAACACGTGACCCTGGGGCTGCGCCGCATACGCGTAGAGATAAGGCAGGGCGGTGACGGCGGCGAGGACGAGGCCCATGAGCAGCGGCAGGCGCCACGGTTCGATCCCTGATCGCCAGCCCCGCCCCCCCGCCCGGCCCCTCGCGCCGCCCTCCCCGCTGGTGGGGAGGTGCGCCACCACTTCGGTCATCTCCTCAGGCTCAGGCGCAGGACCGTCCACAACGCACGCCGGACCTCGCCGCGGGAGACCTTGGAGGCGCCGGCGACCCGATCCTCGAAGCGGATGGGGACCTCCAGAACGGGGTAGCCCACCCGCTTGGTCCGGTGCACCATCTCGATCTGAAACGAGTATCCCTGCGAGACGACCTCTTCGAGCCCGATCTGGGTGAGCAGCTCGCGTGTGTAGCAGCGATAGCCCGACGTGCAGTCATGCGTGCGGAGGCCGAGCAGGATCCGGCAGTAGGTGTTGGCCGCCCAGGACAAAAGCCAGCGGTGCGGCGGCCAGCCGACGATCTCGCCGCCGCGGATGTAGCGCGAGCCGATGGCAAGGCCACCACAGCCGCGTGCCGCCGCGACGATGCTATCGAGGTCGCCCGGCAGGTGCGAGCCGTCGGCATCCATCTCGACGAAGAGCGCCGAGCCCTCCGCCAGGCCGATGCGAAACGCATCCTGATAGGCGCTGCCCAGCCCGAGCTTGCGCCCCCTGTGCAGCACCCGCACGCCGGAGTCCGTCGCCGCCAACCGGTCGGCGATCTCGCCGGTGCCGTCGGGAGAACCGTCGTCGACGATCAGGACGTCGTGTCCGAGATGCCGTACGCCGGCGACCACCTTCTCCAGGTTCTGGCTCTCGTTGTATGTGGGCAGAACGACCAGGACCTCGGTCGGCGGAGCCGTCCTCTCAGTAATGCTCATCCGCGAAACCTGATCCTGACGACGTGCCTGAACATGTCGAGCGAACTGCGAATCGGACTCACCTTGGTCGGTGCTGAGTTGCGCCATACCACGGGCACTTCCGCAATTCGCACGCCCCGTCGTTTGGCGCGATAGAGCACCTCCGGGTCGTAGCCGAAGCCGTCGGTGGTGAGACCGGCGAACGCTGCATGCGCGACCTCCGAGGCAAAGAGCTTGAAGCCGCACTGCGTGTCCCAGATGCCCGGCAGCAGGACGAGCTGCACGATGAGGTTGAAAGCCTTGCCCATCAGCACGCGGTAGACGGGCTGCGAGATCTCGACCCGCGATCCCCTGAGCGCCCGCGAAGCGATGGCCACGCCGGCGCCCGCCTCGAGCGCCGCCTCGAGCTTGTCGAGCTCTTCGATCGGCGTCGAAAGGTCGGCGTCGGTGACCAGGATCACAGCGCCTGTCGCGACGGCCACGCCCTCCGCCAGCGCACGGCCCTTGCCCCGGTTGCGAGGCAGCGCCTCGATCCTCACCGAGTCCTGCCGCCCGGCGGCGGCATCCATCACCAGGCGGGTGCCGTCAGTACTGCCGTCGTCGACCAGGATCAGCTCGTACGAAGTTCCCCTGCCGCCGAGATAGCGCTCGATCCGCTCGATGGTGCGCGGCAGGCGCTGCTCCTCGTTGTAGCAGGGGATCACGACGCTGAGTCGCGGCGAGGGAACACTGGCCACGGCTCGCCATCATATGGGCCGGCCGCTCCGAACGACCTTGAACGCATACGCCGGCAGGACGGCCATTCGGCGGATCCGCCACGGCTGGTGGACGAGCCGGTGCAGCCACTCCAACCCCGCGCTTCGCATCCACGCGGGCGCGCGCGGGACGCGTCCGGTCAGGTAATCGAAGGCGCCGCCGACTCCGATCGCGACGGCGACGCCCAGCTTTTCCTGCAGGCGATCGATCCAGAGCTCCTGCTTGGGTGCGCCGTAGGCGACGAGCAGCACCTGCGCGTGGTGGGCGTGGATCAAAGCCAACGTCTCGGTGTCCGATGCGGGATCGGGCGAGCCCGAGTGGGCCGCGACATCAAGGCCGGGGTGCTGCGCCTTCAACAGGGTCGCGAGCTCAGCGGCGACGCCGGGGGCCGCACCGAGCAGGAAGAGCCGGTAGCCGCGTCGGGCGCAGGTGGCGGCGAGGGGTGGGATCAGATCGACTCCGGTGACGGGTTCGCTCATCTCGCAGCCCTGCCGCCGTGCGGCCCAGACCACGCCGATGCCATCGGCCAGGCAAAGGTCAGCGGACTCGAGCACCCGAGCGAACTCGCGATCGGCGTGGGCACGCATGACGAACTCGGGGTTCACCGTCGCCACGAGATGGCGCCCGCCGCCTTCCACGAGCGAGTCGATACGTCCGAGAGCAGCTCCCATGTCGAGGCAGTCCACCCGGACGCCCAGGACCCTGGTCTCCCGCGCCAACTACTGCGGCAGCATCAGGGGGAACGGCGCCGCAAGGGTGGGCGGACCGAGAGCTGGCGTCCTGACGTCCACGACAGTGATTCGGTCGGCCTTCATGACCGGTCCCAGATTTTGAATGAACTCCGTCAGCGACTCGCCGCCCCCGACCCGCACTCGCGCCCATGTGTACCGGTCGGCCAGGCTGTGGCTGGTCGAGGACTGCGTCGTCACGGCCGTGTCGTAGCCGGCGAGCCGGACGTCGGCGACGACCTGCGCGTTGAACTTGCCAGACGGGTACGCGAAGTCGAGCACCGGGTGGCCCAACTCCTGCTCGAGCCACCTCTTCGAATCGAGGAGTTCGCGCATGATCGAGGGCGGCGACGAGCGCGCCAGGTTGGCGTGGTCGACCGTGTGCGATGCGATCTCGATCCCGGCGCGATCCATCTGGACGACCTGGGCGGCGCTGACATAACGAGACTGGCCGACGAACGCGCTGACGATGTATGCGACGGCCTTGAATCGATGTGCCAGCAGGATTGGATAGGCGGTGGTGAACAGGTCCGCGTAGCCGTCGTCGAACGTGATCACGATCGGCTTGCTGGGCAGCGGCTGCCGGCCCGAAAAGTACGCGCGGAGGTCGTTGAAGTCGACGGGGTGGTACCCGTTGGCGCCAAGCCAATCCATCTGCGCGTGGAAGTCGGCCGGAGACACCGACAGCTTGAAGCCCATCCAGTCACCTCTCGGCGCCGGCGGCTGGCGGATGTAGTGATACATGAGGATGGGCAGGTCGACGTTTTGCCGGCCCAAGGGGATGACCTCCGATTGCGACCGTGAAACGAAGTAGTCGCGGCCCGAGCTGGGATCGCCGGCGTCGGCAACCCTGGCCACCAATGCCGGCGCCGGCGTCGCCGGCGGCGAGTCGGAGGGCGGCCGCGCGGAGTCGTTCACCTGGAGGAGGTAGCCGCACGCAAGCAGGAGGAGCAATCCCGCCGCGACTTGCCCCATCGTGCTCCGCACTGTCGATAGCTTAAGGTCGTGCCGGCGATGGGGGTCACAACTGCAGGTTAAGAAGACGGTCGCGGTCGATATCAATCCGGCGACGCGCGCGGTCGCCACCGGGACCGAGGTGTACACGCGAGAGGTCTGCTCGCGCCTGGGCGCGGCGGCGCCCGAGCTGCAGTGGCGGTTCTACGCCTCGCGCCCGCGCGCGGACCTCGGCGTCGACCTCATGGTGCTCCCCTTCCGCAGGCTGTGGTCGCAGGTCCGCCTCCCGTTCGCCCTCGCCCGCCACCGCCCCGACCTTCTGTTCGTCCCCGCCCACGCCGTCCCATTCGCCTGGCCCGGAAAGATGGTGACCGTCGTCCACGACCTGGCTTTCGAGCGCCATCCCGAGGCCTACTCGTCCGCCGACCGCCTGTACCTCCGGCTGAGCACGCGCTGGGCGGCGCTGCGCTGCCCGCTTCTGATCGCGGTCTCCGAATCGACCAAAGCGGACCTCGTCTCGCTCTATGGAGTCGCCCCCGAGCGGATTCGCGTCGTGCCGCCCGGCGCCGGCAGGCGCTCGTCGGAGGTGGCGCCGGCCTCGCGCCTGGCCGAGCTTGGGCTGGACGGCAGGTTCGTCCTGCAGGTCGGCCGCATCGAAGCGCGCAAGAACCAGGCGACCGCCCTGGCGGCAGTCGAACGCCTGGACGGCCTCACCCTCGCCGTCGCGGGGCCGGAACGCGACCCGGTGATGGCGGCCAAGTTGCGGGAGTCACCGCGCTGCCGGGTGCTGGGCCAGGTCGACCAACCCACGTTGGAGCTGCTCTACAAGCGCGCCGAGGCCGTGCTCGCACCGAGCCTGTACGAGGGGTTCGGTCTGCCGGTCCTGGAGGCGATGGCGCGCGGCAAGGTGGTGGTGGCCGCCAAAACCTCATCCCTGCCCGAGGTCGGCGGCGAGGCCGCCCTCTACTTCCAGGACGCGGCGGATTCAGAGCAGCTGGCCGGAGTGCTGGCGGTCGCGCTCGGCGACGAGAAGCTGCGCACGAGGCTGGCCCGAGCCGCCCGCGCCCGCGCCGCCACGTACACCTGGGAGCGCTGCGCGGCCGGCGTCGCCGAGGTGATCAGGGAGGTCCTCTAGCCGGACGTGCGCCCGGCGGGCGTCCGGCGCTGGACAGCCGTGTCGATGGCGCGCCAGGTGAGGTCTGCTGCGCGCGGCCAGCTGAACTGTGCGGCGCGCAGGATCCCCCGTCGCCGCAGGTCGGACGCCACCTCGGTGTCTCCGACCACCTTCTCCAGCGCCTTTCGCCATGCGTCCGGATCGTCCGCGGCGACTGTCAGCCCCGCATCCGCGACCACCTCCGGCAGGCTCGATCGATCCGACACCACCACGGGCGTGCCGCACGCCATCGCCTCCAACGGCGGCAGGCCGAAACCCTCGTACCAGGCCGGGTGCGCCAGCACCCGCGCCAGGTTGTAGACGGCCGGCAGCTCGGCCGGGTCGAGCCCGTCGAGGTGATGCAGCCGGGGGCCCAGTCGTCCCATCCGTTCGCGGATCGGTTCGTACCGCCAACCCCACCCGCCGACGATGACCAGGTCGGGCCGGTCGCGCATCATCGCCCACGCCTCGAGCAGGGTGGCGAGGTTCTTGCGCGGCTCGATGGTGCCGACGAAGAGGATGAAGCGCTCGGGCAGCTTGAGGCGCGCTCGGGCGGCCGCCAGGTCCTCGGCGCTCATCGGCGCGAACGTCGCGGCCACGCCGTGAGGCACGACTTCGATTCGCGAGCGCGGCACGCCGAAGATCTCGACGACATCCCGCGCCGTGTTCTCCGAGACCGCGATCACGACGCCGGCCCGCAGCACCGAGCGCGGGACGACGAACCGCGTGCTGAGCGGCTGGCGGCCTGGGAACCAGGCGGGGTTGTGGTAGATGGCGAGGTCGTGCACGGTGATGACCGAGGGACAGCCCACGTTCCCCAGCGGCAAGGCGCCGGCGGGGCCGAAGTAGGCGTCGGGTTGCAACTGCCGGATCCGCGCGGGCCACTGCAGGTGGCGGCCGATGAACCGCATTCGCGGCAGCGGCCGGTAGCGGGCATGCGGTACGTGGACGGACGCCCCTGGCGGTCCGAAAACGGTCAGGCGGCAATCGGGCCTGTCGACCGCCATGGCGTGAAGTATCTGGCTCGTGTACACGCCGACCCCGGCCCGGGGTCGATCGAGACCCATCCCGTCGACCACCACGTGCAGGCCGGTCAACGCAGGTAGGACTGGTTCCGCTTCAAGACCTCGAAGTGCTCGAGCGCCAGGCCGGTGCCGCGCACGACCGATGTCTGAGGCTCGTCCGCGACGACAGCGGGAATGCCGGTGTGCATGGCCAGGTAGCGGTCCAATCCTCGCAGCTGGGCGCCTCCACCGGACAGGACGATGCCGCGGTCGAAGATGTCGGCCGCCAGCTCCGGCGGCGTCTCCTCGAGCACGCTGCGGACCGCTCCGACGATGAGCCGCAGTGGCTCCTGGATCGCCTCCGTCACCTCGTTGGACGAGATGTCGAGGTTCTTGGGCAGACCTGAGACCAGATCACGGCCCCGCACTTCGGTGACGAGCGGGTCCTTCATCAGCACCGCGGAGCCGACCGCGATCTTGACCTCCTCGGCGGTCCGCTCACCGATCAACAGGTTGTGCTTCCGCTTCAGGTAGCCGGTGATCGCGTCGTCGATGCGGTTCCCGCCGACGCGGATCGAATGGGCGACGACCATGCCGGACAGGGAGATTACGGCGATCTCGGTGGTGCCGCCGCCGACGTCGCAGATCGCGTTGCCCCTTGGCTCCGCGATCGGCAGGCCGGCGCCGATGGCGGCCGCGAGCGGCTCGTCGATGAGCCAGGCCTGGCGGGCGCCGGCCGAGATGGCGGCTTCGGTGACGGCCCGACGCTCCACCGACGTCACCCCGGACGGGACGCAGATCATGATCTCGGGCTTGAAGATCCGCTGGCGGCCCTGGACCTTGCCGATGAAGTGGTGCAGCATGCCTTCGGTCACCACGAAGTCGGCGATGACGCCTTCACGCATCGGCCGCACCACCTGGATCGTGTCCGGAGTGCGCCCCACCATCTCGAAGGCCTCCCTGCCGACGGCGAGGATGCGGGAGCCATCGCGATTCACGGCCACCAGCGAGGGCTCGTTGATCACGATCCCCTCACCTTTGACATAGATCAGCACCGTCGAGGTGCCGAGGTCGATCCCGATCTTCTTAGAGAGCACCGATCATCATTCGTAGGAGTGATCTGAGCCGGCTGGGTCCGGGTCGACGGTGATCGTCTTGACCTGGGCGCCGACCGATGCGAGCTTGCCCGCCATGTCCTCGTAGCCGCGCTCGACGTGCCAGGCGTTTCGGAGCACGCTCTCGCCTTCGGCGCAGAGCGCGGCGACGACCAGGGCGGCGCCGGATCGGATGTCGGGGATGGCGACCTCGGTGCCTCGAAGGCGGCACGGGCCGTGCACCATGGCGTGGATCCTCCCCTCGACCGCGATCCCCGCCCCCATCTTGGCGAGCTGCGTCACGTGCTGGAAGCGGTTCTCGTGGACGTACTCGGAGATTACCGTCTCGCCGTCCGCCTGTGTCATCAGCGCCATGTATTGCGCCTGCAGATCGGTGGGGAATCCTGGAAACGTCCACGTCGACATGTCGATGGGCTTGATCCGCGTCCGCGGCCGGCGTCCCACTCGAAACCAGCCATCCCCCACCTCGACGCGGGCGCCGGCCAGTTCGAGCTTGAGCAGCACGATCTTGAGGTCCTCCGGCCGGCTGCAGTCGATGCGCAGCTCGCCGCCGGCCGCCGCCACCGCAATGGCATAGGTGCCCGCCTCCAGGTAGTCGGCGATGACCGTGTGCTCTGCGCCACCGAGCTCGCGAACGCCGTCGACGACCAGGCGCTCGGTGCCGATGCCTTCGATCCGCGCCCCCATCTTTCCCAGCAGGCGGCACAGGTCCTGGACATGGGGCTCGCGCGCGGCGTTGAAGATCTCGGTCCGCCCCTGCGCCAGCACCGCCGCGAGCAGGATGTTCTCCGTGCCGGTCACGGTCGGCAGGTCGAAGACGATCCGCCCGCCGCGCAGGCGATCCACCTCGGCGACGATCTCCGTCTGCGTTTCGGTGATGTGCGCGCCCATCTGCTGCAGCCCGCGCAGGTGCTGCTCGAAGCGCCTCGCACCGATGTCGTCGCCGCCCGGTCGAGGAACGCGGGCGTGCCCGAAGCGTCCGAGGAGCGCGCCGAGCAGCACGATCGTCGCGCGCATCCGCCGGCCGAGGCCGTCGGGGACGTCACTGGCCCGCGCGCCCGCCATGCGGAGCACGACCGAGCCCATGCCCTCGCTGCTACCGCCGAGGACGGTCAGGATCTCCGCCATCAGCTGGGTGTCCGTCACCTTGGGCACGTTGTGGAGGGTGAGCGGCTCGGTGGTGAGCAGCGCGGCGGCCATCTCGGGCAGGGCGGCGTTCTTGGATCCGCTGATGCAGATCGAGCCTGCAATCTGCCTCCCGCCGGTGATCTGCAGCGCGTGCTCGCGACGAGGCGTGCGGGTCTTCATCAAGACCTAAACGTAACCGGCTTGGATCAGGGTCGGCGCATGCGCGCGAGGCGAAGGCGCGCTTCCGCCATCGCCAGCGCCTGCTGGAACTCGACCTCTTCGGCCGTGGTGAGCGTTCCAGCCAGTCGTTCCTGCGCACGCTTGCGCGCCTCTTCCGCGCGCTCGACCGAGATCTCATCGGCGTGCTCGGCAACGTCGGCGAGCACGGTCACGCGATCCGGCAGCACTTCAAGAAACCCGCCGCCGACGAAGAGCAGTTGCTCTTCCGAGCCCTGGGTGATCTTGAGCGCTCCGGGCTTGAGGATGGTCATGAGCGGAGCATGGCGCGGCAGGACGCCGAGCTCGCCGTCGGCGCCGTTGGCGACGATGAAGTCGACATCCCCCTCGAAGAGGCTGCGCTCCACGCTCACGACCCGCAGCGGTACCCGCATGTTTACGAGTCCGACTTCTTTTTCATCTCTTCGCCCTGCGCCCGCGCTTCGTCGATGGTGCCGACCATGTAAAAGGCCTGCTCCGGCAGGTCGTCGTGCTTGCCCTCGAGGATCTCCTTGAATCCACGAACGGTCTCGAGGATGGGCACCGACTTGCCCTCGCGCCCGGTGAATCGCTGAGCGACGTTGAAAGGCTGCGACAGGAACCTCTGGATCTTTCGCGCCCGAGACACCGCCTGCTTGTCGTCCTCCGACAGCTCTTCCATGCCGAGGATAGCGATGATGTCCTGCAGGTCCTTGTAGCGCTGCATCGTCTTCTTGACGGCCTGCGCGGTGTCGTAGTGCTCCTGGCCGACGATCGAGGGCTCGACGAACCGGCTCGACGAACCGAGGGGGTCGATCGCGGGGTAGATGCCGATCTCGACCAGCGAGCGCTCCAGGCGCACGGTCGCGCCGAGGTGGGCGAACACCGTCTGGATGGCCGGGTCCGTGTAGTCGTCGGCGGGGACGTAGACCGCCTGCACCGACGTGATCGATCCCTTGCTGGTGGACGTGATGCGCTCCTGGAGCTCACCCATCTCGGTCGCCAGGGTCGGCTGGTAGCCGACGGCCGAGGGCATGCGACCGAGCAGCGCGGAAACCTCTGAGCCGGCGAGCAGGTAACGGAAGATGTTGTCGACGAAGAAGAGGACGTCGGCGCCCTCGGTGTCGCGGAAGTATTCCGCCATCGTCAGGCCCGTCAGCCCCACGCGGGCGCGGGCGCCCGGCGGCTCGTTCATCTGTCCGAACACGAGAGCGGTCTGCGGCAGCACGCCCGCGTCCTGCATCTCGTGGTACATGTCGTTGCCTTCGCGCGTCCGCTCCCCCACTCCGGCAAAGACCGACCGTCCCTGGTGCTGGTACGCGATGTTGCGGATGAGCTCCTGCACGATGACCGTCTTGCCCGTGCCGGCGCCGCCGAAAAGACCAATCTTGGAGCCCTTGGCGAACGTGCAGATCAGGTCGATGACCTTGATCCCGGTCTCCAGGATCTCGACCTTCGCCTGCTGCTCCGACACAGGTGGCGCCGGGCGGTGGATCGGCCAGCGGATCACGCCCTCGGGCGCGGGCTCGTCGTCGATGGGCGCTCCGACCACGTTGAACATGCGACCGAGGGTTTCGACACCGACCGGCACCGAGATCGGACCGCCGGTGGCGACCACCGCGTCGCCGCGTCGAAAACCGTCGGTGGCGTCCATGGCGATGCAGCGCACGACGTTGTCGCCGATCGCGCCCTCGACTTCGAGCACGACCGTGCGGCCGTCGAGAGGCCTGACCTCCAACGCCTCGAACAGCTCCGGCTGCTCCCCGGGCGGGAACTGGACGTCCACCACGGCGCCGATGACCTGGCTCACCTGGCCGGTCCTGGTCCTCATTGCGCTCCTGTTCTCGGTTTCGTGCTTTGTTTTCGCCATCGATTCCCTCCCTTTCAGCTCGACGCCCGCATGGCCTCGGCGCCGCTGACGATCTCCATCAACTCCGTCGTGATACCAGCCTGGCGGACCTTGTTTGCAAACAGCGTCAGCGCATTGATCAGGTCGCCGGCGGCGTTGGTCGCGTTCTGCATCGCGATCATCTTGGCCGAGTACTCGCTCGCCTTGTTCTCGAGCACCGCCTGGAAGACCTGTGTTTCGACGTAGCGGGGCAGCAGACCGTCGAGGACCGACTCTGGGTCAGGCTCATAGATATAGTCGGCCCGCGGCCCGGAACCGTCTTTTTCGCGCTTCGGTATCTCGGCGGGGATGAGCACCCGCACCGTTGCCTCCTGCCTCATGGTCGAGATCCATTTCGCGTAGCACAGCAGCACCGCGTCGGCCCTGCCCTGCGTGTACTCCTCGAGCGCGACCGTGATGGCCGGCAGGATCTCGGCGACCGTCGGCCTATCCGACACGCCGCTGACCTCGGCGATCACGTCACGCCGGTAGCGCAGCAGGAAGTCGCGGCCCTTTCTACCCAGGGTGACGTAACGCTGGTGGTCGGCGTAGTGCTCGTTCATGTACCGGGTCGCGGCGCGGATGCTGTTGACGTTGATCGCGCCGCACAGCCCCTTGTCCGTGGTCACCAGGATCATCACGGCGCGCTTGCCTTGACGCCGGACCATGAACGGGTGCCGGTACTCGGTGGCGCGCTCGCTGGTGGTCTGGAGCACCTCCACCATCTTCTCCGCATAGGGGCGCGTCGCCTGCACGGCCGCCTGCGCCCGGCGCAGGCGCGTGGCCGCGACGACCTGCATGGCCTTGGTGATCTTCTGCGTGTTCTTGATGGAGTCGATACGCCGGACTACATCCCTGAATGAGGGCAACTACTCTCCCTTTTTCCTGCGCGACGCCTTGGGCTTCAGCTCTGGTTTGACCTCAGCCTTCGGCACTGGTTGGACCTCAGCCTTCGGCACTGGTTGGACCTCAGCCTTCGGCTCTTCTTGCGCCTCAGCGGCCGCGGCAGGGTCCGCCACGTCCTCGTAGCCCTGGACTCCGAACTGGTGGTTGAAGGTCGAGATGGCGGCCTTGAGGCGCGCGAACAGGCTGTCGTCGAGCGCCTTTTTCCTGTCGATCTCGGCGAGCACGCCCGGCCGCTCGCTCTTGAGAAAGCGGAGGAACCCCGCTTCCCACTCCCGGACTCTCGTGACCGGCACCTTATCGAGGTGGCCCTGCGTGCCGGCGTAGATCGCCGCCACCTGCTCCGCGAGGGGGATCGGCTGGTACTTGTCCTGCTTGAGCAGCTCGGTCAGGCGAGCACCGCGCTCCAGCTGGTTGCGTGTCGAGGTGTCAAGGTCGGACGCGAACTGGGCGAAGGCCGCCAGCTCGCGATACTGGGCGAGGTCGAGGCGGAGCTGCCCCGCGACCTGGCGCATCGCCTTGGTCTGGGCGTCACCACCGACGCGCGAGACGCTGATGCCGACGTTGAGCGCCGGCCTCTGGCCGGCGTTGAACAGGTCGGCCTGCAGGTAGATCTGCCCGTCGGTGATGGAGATCACATTGGTCGGGATGAAGGCCGAGACGTCGTTGGCCTGTGTCTCGATCACGGGCAGCGCGGTCAGCGAGCCACCGCCCTGGGCCGGGCTCATCTTGGCCGCGCGCTCCAGCAGCCTTGAGTGGAGGTAGAACACGTCGCCGGGATACGCCTCGCGGCCCGGCGGCCGGCGCAGGTTGAGCGAGAGCTCGCGGTAGGCCCACGCTTGCTTGGTCAGGTCGTCGTAGCAGCACAGCGCCTCTTTGCCCTGCTCCATGAAGTACTCGCCCATGGCGCAGCCGGCGTACGGAGCGATGAAGTTGAGCGACGCCGGATCGGACGCTGACGCGGCGACGATGATCGTGTAGTCCATCGCCCCGTTCTCCTCGAGCGTCGCGGCGACGCGTGCGATCGAGGCTGCGTTCTGCCCGATGGCGACGTAGATGCAGATGAGGTCCTTGCCCTTCTGGTTGATGATCGTGTCGAGCAGGACCGTCGTCTTACCCGTGAAGCGGTCGCCGATGATCAGCTCGCGCTGGCCGCGGCCGATGGGGATCATCGTGTCGATGGCCTTGATGCCCGTCTGGACCGGGCTGTCCACGCGCTTGCGCGTGATCACACCGGGGGCGATCTTCTCCACCGGCAGAGTCTTGGAGGTCTTGAGAGGCCCCTTGCCGTCGATGGGCACGCCCAGCGGGTTGACCACCCGACCGATGAGCTCGTCACCCACTGGGACCTCGAGCAGCCGGCCGGTGGTGCGCACCTCGTCACCCTCGTGCAGGTGGCCGAACTCGCCCAGGATGACGGCGCGGACCTGGTCCTCTTCCAGGTTCAGAGCCAGGCCGTACGTGTCGTGTGGGAACTCGAGCAGCTCGCCGGCCATCGCGTTCTGGAGGCCGTACACCTGCGCGATGCCATCGCTCGTGGCGACGATCCGCCCGACATCGGTGGCGACAAGGCTGGCGTCGAAGTCCTTCAGGCGTTCCTTGATGACCTCGGAGATCTCTTTCGTGCTGATTCCCACTTGGCTTACTCCTACGAGGCCGCCAGACGGCGGCGCAGCTGCTGTAATCGGGTTGAGACGCTGGCGTCGACGAGGCGATCGCCGTACTGGAGCTTCATGCCGCCCAGGATTTGCGGGTCGGTGACGACCTCCAGGCGGACTTCCTTACCGAGGCGTTTCGAGAGCTCACCCGCGACGCGGTCGCGGTCCGCCGGCGCCAGCTCGACGGCGGTTGTAACCGTGGCGCGGACGCGGCCGGCGGCCGCGTCGGCGAGCCGCTCGTACTCTTTGGCGATCGCGCCGACGTCCTGGACCCGATTCGACTCGATGAGCAGCTTGGCGAGGTTGACGGCCTCAGCGTCGAGCAGGGCCGCGTCCACGGATACGAGCTCCATCCGCCGGTCTGCGGCGATCGTCGGGTTGGTGAGCACGGCAGCCACCTGGGGATCTGACAGGAGCTCACCGACCTTCGACACCCGGCGGCTCCACGCCGCTACCTGGCCCTCCTGCTGAGCCAGCTCGAAGACGGCCTTCGCATACCGCCTAGCTGCTGCCGTCGCCACCAGCAACCTCCGCTATGGCCCGCTCGATGAGCCGGCGGTGCTTCGCGTCGTCGAGGGTTTCGCCGATGACCTTCTCGGTCGCCGACACGACCAGCCCCGCGACCTCGTTCCGCACCGACAGCACGGCCCGATCGCGCTCGGCTTCGATCTCCTTGCGCGCCGCTTCGGCGATCCGCCGGGCTTCCTCTTCAGCCTTCTGCCTCAGCTCCTGGCGGAGCTGATCGCCTGACTTGCCGGCCGCGTCGATCAGCCCTTGCGCCGTCTTGCGGGCGTCGTTGAGCTTGACCTCGGCCTCATTGAGGTATGCCGCCGCGTCGGCGCGCGCCTGCTCGGCCTCCTTCAGCTGCTCGGCGATGACGCGCTGGCGCGCCTCCGCCAGCCTCACGATCTCCGGATACACCCAGCGGGCGAGCACGGCGAGCATGACGAGGAAGGTGATCAGCTCGACGATCACCGTCCCGTCGATCTGGATGACGCCCGCGACGCCGGCGAGAAACAGCATTTACTTGGCGGGGACGTTCGACAGGAACACGAAGCCGAAGGCCAGGTTGATGAAGTACATGGCCTCGACCAGGCCGACGATGGTGAAGAGCCAGGGGATCATCCGGCCCTGGGCCTCAGGCTGCCGTGCGACGCCGCTGATGAAGGCATTGCCGGCGAGGCCGTCGCCAACCGCAGCGCCGATAGCGCCCAATCCGATGGCGAGGCCGAAAGCCACCAGCGCGCCGGCGAGAACGAGACCGTGATCTGTCATGAAACCCTCCTAATGGTGTTCGTGTTCGAGACCCTCGCGGGCCGCGCCGAAGTAGATGACCGTTAGCAGCATGAAGATGAACGCCTGGATGAAACCGATGAAGATGACGTCGAACGCTTTCCACACGGCGAGCAAGACCGAGCCGACCACCGTCCCCGGTATCGTGCCCACGGCTGGAAGGGCCAGGGTACCGAATCCAGCGATCAGGCCGATCATCACCGCCCCCGCGAAGATGTTGCCGAAAAGCCGCAGGGACAGCGTCAGCGGCTTCACCGCCTCTTCGAGGACGTTAAGCGGTATGAAGACGATGCGAGCCGCCAGCGGCAGCTCGAAGGGTTTGGTGAAGCGCCCCAGATAACCGCGCAGGCCGAGGACGCGGATGCTGTACCACTGCACGACCACGATCACGATGAGCGCCATCGCCAGCGTCTGGTTGAGGTCCGCGTTCGCGCCATGCAGGATGGGGACGAGCCCCAGGGGCAAGAGCTCGATCCAGTTGGCGATGAGGATGTAGAGGAAGAGCGTCATCGCCAGCGGCAGGATGAAGAGCGCCCCTTCGGAGACATTGCTCCTGATGAGCCCGCGCAGCTGGTCGTAACCCCACTCGAAGATCGCCTGCACCCGGCCGGGCTCGCCATCCTTGAGCTTGGACCGCACCCAGAGGGCCACGGCCAGAGTCGCCGCCAGCGCGATGCCGCTGGATATCAGGCTGTCGTAGTTGAGCGTGCAGAGAGCACCGCATCCCAGGTCGATGGTGGGATGCGTTCCGGCCAAATCGGCTCGGATCATGCGCGGAGCCCCCGGAGCCCCCGGCGCAAGCCGGCCGCGACCATCACCAGCTGAGCGACGCCGATGCCAAGGGGCAGGGTCCACGCCGCGCGGCCGAGCAGCAGCGCCGCCCCGACCACGATCGCGCTGAAGGCGAGGAGGCGAAGCAGGCTCCCCGCGACCAAGGGGGCGCGGCGGTCGAGCAGCGCTCTTATCAGGTAGCCGTTGAGCGAACCGAGCAGCAGCCCTGCCGCGACGCCCATGCCAAGCGACAGTCGACCCGTCACCGCCGCGATGACCGCGACCGCGGCGGCGCAGACCGCACAGGCCACCACCGTTTCCTTGAGCACCCCGCCCGACGTCACTTCGAAAGCTCCCTTACCTTCAACCAGATCCCGGCCGCACCGGCCGCAAGCCCCACGAACAGTCCTACCAGGACGAACACCGGCGCCGTGTGCAGCGCCTTGTCGAGCGCCACTCCCCCGAGCAGCGGCAGAAGAACCGCGGCTGCGAAATAGACCCCGATTCCGGCCATGTCAGCCCCCGTCGGGCCCGCACTCGGAGTGGGCGCCATGCCCCGCCGAATTCTACCGGGAACCCTGGGTGGCGAGCAGGCGGCGCAGGTAGGACGCGGGCACGCGCCAGCCGGTCCGCTGCAGAAGATCCGCGGCCACGGTCGACGCGAGCGCCGCGGAGGTCGCCAGGGCCACCGCGAGGATCCTGCCGTGGCCGAAGAGCGTGAGCCCGAGCGCACCCAGCAGAGCGCTCGCGGCATAGAAGACGAAGCAGGTCTGGCGCGGGTCCAGCCCAAACGCCTGGAGGCGGTGGTGGAGGTGCTCCTGGTCGGGGGTGGCGACCGACGCCTTTTGGAGCCGCCGCCTCAGGATCGCCCACGCGGTGTCCGCGATCGGCAGGGCCAGGGCGAGGACAGGGACCGCCAGGGCGAAGGCGACAGCGACCTTGGCCACGCCCAGGATCGAGATGACGCCCAGAGCCATGCCGAGGAAGTGCGAGCCGGAGTCGCCCATGAAGATGCGGGCGGGATGGAAGTTGAAGAGCAGAAAGCCGGCGCACGCGCCGGCCAGCGCGCCGCCGAGCTGCACGACCTCGACCTGCCGGAGCCCGGCCGCCGCGAGCATCAGCGTCACCGCGACGATGAAGATCACGCCGGCGGCCAGCCCGTCGACGCCGTCGAGGAAGTTGACGGTGTTCTGCATCCCCAGCAGCCAGAAGAGGCTGATCGGGGTGATCAGCAGGCCGAGGTGGACGACGTGCTGCCCCGGCAGCCCCAGGAACGTGATCTTGAAGCCGAAGACGACCACCGCGAGCAGGGCCACGAACGCCTGGAGGCCGAACTTGATGGCGGGGCGGACCGGCCAGCGGTCGTCGGCGATGAGCAGCAGTGCGGCCAGGCCCGACGAGACCAGCACGCCTGGCGTTTCCGGGTAACCGGGCAGGAAGACGAGCACCGCGACCGCGAAGCCGGCGAACATGGCGAGGCCGCCAAGCAGTGGGGTCGGCCTGCTGTGCGAGTGACGCCCGCCGGGTTCGGCGATCAAGCCCGTCAGGCGAGACACGCGAATCGCGACCGGGACGACGAGGGCGCACAGCGCGAACGCGACCAGAAGCGGCCACAGCCCGGGCAGCAGGTGGTCGCGCAGGTTGACGAGGGCGTCGCCGCCGACGAAGTCACTCACCGGTCGAAGCGCGAGAGCTCAGTCGAACGAGTAGGGAACCGGGAACCTTCGGCATAGGTCGAGCGCGCGCTCGTGAACGGAGTCGAGCACCGCGCGATCATCGATGCGTTCGACGAGGTCGGCGATGCAGTCGGCGATCTGCACCATCTCCGCCTCGCGCATGCCGCGCGTGGTCACCAGAGGGGTGCCGACGCGCACGCCGCTGGGATTGAACTTGGACGCCTCGTCGAACGGGATCGAGTTGCGGTTGAGCGTGATCCCGACCGTGTCCGCCACCTCCTGGACCTGCTTCCCGGTCCGTTTCTGCGGGCGCAGGTCGATGAGCATCAGGTGGTTGTCGGTGCCTCCGCTCACCAGGCGCAGCCCCCGCTCCATGAGGCGGCCGGCCAGCGCCTTGGCGTTCACCACCACCTGCTTGGCGTAGACCTTGAACTCCGGCCTCAGCGCCTCTCCGAAGCACACCGCCTTGGCCGCGATGGCGTGCATCAGCGGTCCGCCCTGGATGCCGGGAAACACCGCGGAGTCGATCGCCTTCTGGTACTCGTTGCGGCACAGGATGATCGCGCCCCAGGCGCCACGCAGCGTCTTCTGCGTCGTCGTGGTCGTGACGTCCGCGTAGGGAATCGGTGACGGGTACTGGTCGCCCGCGACCAGGCCGGCGACATGCGCCATGTCGACAAAGAACGTCGCCCCGACCGAGTCGGCGATCTGTCGCATCCGCGCCCAGTCGACGATTCGAGAGTACGCCGAAAAGCCTCCCAGGATCATCTTGGGCCGCACCCGCTCCGCCAGCTTCTCCATCGCGTCATAGTCGATGAGCTCGGTCTCGCGGTCGACGCCGTACGAATGGATCTCGTAGAGCTTGCCGCTGAAGTTCGCGGGGCTGCCGTGGGTCAGATGACCGCCCGCGGACAGGTCCATCCCCATCACCCGGTCGCCCGGCTGGCAGACGGCCATGTACACGGCGGCGTTGGCCTGCGAGCCGGCGTGCGGCTGGACGTTCACGTACTCGGCGCCGAACAGCTCCTTGGCCCGCTCCACGGCCAGGGACTCGATCTTGTCGATCACCTCCCCCGTGCCGCCGTAATAGCGCCGGCCGGGATAGCCCTCCGCGTACTTGTTGGTGAGGAGCGTGCCCAGCGCCTCGAGGATCGCCGGGCTGGTCAGGTTCTCCGACGCGATGAGCTCCAGCGTCTCGGACTGGCGCTTGAACTCCTTGCGGATGAGGTTGGCGACCTCGGGATCGTCGCGGTCGAGGGCGCGAAAGGTCATCGTGGTGATGGGTGCGGCCATGAGCGAATCCTATCTCGGCTCAGGCGGTCGGCGTGCGCGCCGTCAGCCGGCGTGAGGGGGTGGCGGACCCAGCAGCTCGGAGGTCGGGATGGCGCCTTCGCGCAGCACGTGCGGCTCGGGGCCGGTGAGGTCGAGCACCGTGGACGCCAGGCCTCCTGGCGCCGCGCCCCCGTCCAGCACCACCATCACGCCCGGCAACGCGCCCGCGTCCTCCGCCGTCATCGCCGGATCCTTACCGTGAAGGTTCGCGCTGGTCGTCATCAGCGGCCCCGCGGCGCTGAGCAGGTCGAGCGCGACCTGGTGCTTGGGAATGCGAACCCCGAGCGTGCCTCCGCCCTTGGCGTGCAGGATCAAGGTCAGCGGTCCCGGCCACCAGCGCCGGATCATCGCCTCTGCCCGCGAATCGACGTGCACCCAGCCCTCCAGCTGCGACTCGGCGGCGACCATGAGGATGAGCGGCAGCCCGGCCGGCCGGCCCTTGATCTGGTAGACCCGGCGCCTCGCCACCTCGTCATCCGCGGCCGCCCCCAGCCCGTAGACCGTGTCGGTCGGGAACGCGATCACGCTCCCACCGCGGATCAGCTGGGCGGCGCGCGTGAGCCCGGCCCGCGTCGGCTTCAGGACCATGCTTCCAGCACCCGCTCGTGGCCGCCAAGGTCGCGGTGCACGACGTGCTCGCCAAAATGCCCGCCCGCCGCGTCGAGAACGACCGCAAGGATTGAGGGGTCGACCTCCGCGAGCACCCTGCCGCCGGGATTGAGCCGCGCCGGCGCCTCCGCCAATAGCCGCGTTACCAGCCCGGCGCCATCCGCCTCCGCATACAGGGCTCGCGCCGGCTGCGCCAGCACCTCCGGCGCCAGCTCGGATCCCGCCGCCAGGTAGGGAAGGTTGGCGCAGACCAGGTCGAAGGCCCCGGGCAGCGGCGCCATCAGATCGCCACAGACCAGATGGACGCGCGTCTCCAACCCGTGCTTGGCCACGTTGCCAGCCGCCACCTCCAGCGCTGCGCCGCTGATGTCGCCCGCCCACACCTCGACACCCGGCGCGTAGTGCGCGACGGCGATGGCGATGCAGCCGCTGCCGGTGCCGACGTCGGCGACGCGAAGCGCCCGCCCGGACTCGCGCGCCAGGGCCACCGCACGCTGGACGAGGACCTCGGTGTCCGGATTCGGCACCAGGACCGCGGGCGTGACCTCGAAGTCCAGCGCCATGAACTCCTTGTGCCCGACCAGGTACGCGACCGGCTCGCCGCGAACCCGGCGCGCCACCAGGGCTCGATACGGTCCAAGCTCCGCTTCCGACAGCGGCCGGTCGAACCGCAAGTAGAGGTCGAGCCGGCGCACCCCCAGCGCGTGCGCGAGCAGCACCTCCGCATCCAGGCGAGCCGAATCCGAGCCGCGCTTGTGCAGGTGATTCGAGGCCAGTTTGAGGACCTCGAGCACAGTCAACGGAGCTGGGTCAGGCGGGAGCGCCGTCGAGCTGCGCCGCCCGCTCGGCGTTGACCAGGGCGGTGACCAGCTCGTCGAGATCGCCCGCCATCACCTGGTCGAGCTTGTGCAGCGTGAGCTTGATCCGGTGGTCGGTGACCCGGTTCTCTTTGAAGTTGTAGGTGCGGATCTTCTCGGACCGGTTGCCGCTGCCCACCATGCCGCGGCGCTGCGCGCCGATCGCGGCCTGCTGCTCGGCGAGCTTCAGCTCGTACAGCCTCGCCCGCAGCACGCGCAGGGCCTTCTCCTTGTTCTGGAGCTGAGACTTCTCGTCCTGGATGCTCACCACCATCCCGGTCGGCTTGTGCGTGATGCGAATCGCCGAATACGTGGTGTTCACGCTCTGGCCGCCGGGGCCGGTCGACGTCGAGGTCTTGATCTCGATGTCCTCGGGTTTGAGCTCCACCTCCACGGGATCCGCCTCGGGCATGACGGCGACGGTCGCCGCCGACGTGTGAATGCGCCCCTGCGCCTCCGTCTTCGGCACGCGCTGCACTCGATGCACGCCGCCCTCGTACTTGAGCTGCGAATAAGCGCCGTGGCCGTGGACCTCGAACTCGATCTTGTCAAAGCCGCCCTTGTCGCTGGGCGAGACGTCCGCGACCTCGACCTTCCAGCCCTTGCGCTCCGCCCACCTCTGGTACATGCGATAGAGGTCGGCGGCGAACAGCGCCGCCTCCTCCCCACCCTCCGCGCCCTGGATCTCGACCACCACGTCGCGCTCGTCGTTGGGGTCCTTGGGCAGCAGCAGCACTTTCAACTTCTCCTCGAGCTCGCCGAGCTCGGCCGAGGCGTGGTGCTCCTCCGCCCGCAGATATTCCTGCATCTCCGCGTCTTTTTCCTGCCGGATCAGCTCCCGAGCCGACTCGATCTCCTGGCGTGCGCGGCGATATGCGTCGTAGGCCTGGACGGTCTCTCGCAGAGCGTGCTGCTCGCGCGCGAGCTTGGTCAGCTGGGCGTGATCCGAGGCGACCTCCGGCCGCCCCATCTCGTTCTCGATCTCTTGATACCGGCGAGCCATCGCCTCGAGCCGGTCGATCACGCCGCCGCTCCGGCGGTGTCCTCCTCACCCTGGCGGGCGCTGTTGAAGGCGGTGATCGCAACCTCGAGCATGTCGTCGGAGGGCTCACGCGTGGTGAACTTCTGCGTCCCCAGCACCGGCAGCAGCATGACGCGCACCACGGGGTGGTGGCGGTGGCGCGCCATGAACCGGATGAGCTCGAACCCGGCGCCCGCGATGATCGGAATCGCAAGCAGCCGGCTCAGCACGAGCCAGAACCAGTTCGGGTGAAAGATCGCCACGGCGCTGAAGACGATCACGCTGACGACGAGAACGACGAGCAGGAACCCTGTCCCGCAGCGCGGGTGAAGGGTGCTGGCGCGGCGCACGGACGGAACGTCGATGGGCCATCCCGATTCGAACGCGTTAATCGTCTTGTGCTCCGCCCCGTGGTACTGGAAGACGCGACGCACATCTGGCAGCAGGGCGATCGCGGACAGGTAGCCGAGGACCAGGCCGACGCGGATCAAGCCCTCGACCAGGACGAAGAGAAAGCTGCCGCTGCGGTGGACCGCGACGCTCGCCAGGAGCAGAGGCAGGCCGATGAAGATCGCCAGCGCGAACACGCCCGCGACCGCGACCGAGCCGCCGATCTCCTTCTTGCTGATCTCGACGTCCTGGGCGCCGGCCGCCATGTTGGCCGACCACATCAAAGACTTCATCCCGAGGTGCAGCTGCTCTCCGATGAGGGCGAGGCCGCGAATGAAGGGCAGCTTCCAGATCGGGTTGACGTAGATGGACGCTTTCAGCTCACCGCGGTCGACGACGATCTCATGCGTGTTCAGCAGGCGCACGGCGACCGCGTAGTGACGCTTGCCGCGCATCATCACGCCCTCGATGACCGCCTGGCCGCCATAGAAAAACGGCTCGGCCCCGCCGCCCGAGCTCCGGGGCGCCTGGGCCGCGGGCGCGGGAGCGGCCTCCGGCGCCAGGTTGTGGGGCGGAGTCCCCGTCTCCGGAGCGGTTACCTCCGGGACGGCCATCTACGCTCTGGTCTTCGCAGCCCGCTTGCGGAACCGCTCGACCTGACCGCCGGTGTCCACGATCCGCTGGGTGCCCGTGAAGAACGGGTGGCAGACGGAGCAGATCTCGGTCTTGAGCTCTTTGCGCGTCGACCCGGTCGTGAACGTGTTCCCGCACACGCAGGTGACGACCGCGTCCTCGTAGTAGGTGGGATGGATCTGTGCTTTCAAAGTAACTCCATGGGAAAGTTTAGCGAGCGAAGGAACCGAGCAAGCTGCTCGCCTGAAGGCTTGCGACTCCGAGATAGATGACAAGGGCCAGCCACGCGGCGCCCATGGCCCACCGGCCGCGAGCGGAAACCGACGTGTAGTACGGGTTGTTGGCATCGCGGAAGCGCTGGATCAAAGTCGGGATCCCGAGCACGGCGATGATGATCACCAGCGGGCTGAAGAAGCCCAGGAACAGGGCGCCCGCCGCGATCAGCGCGTAGCCCGCGACCTGGAACCACTTCGAGACCGGCGCGAGGATCCACGCCCCGTCCAGCTGCCAGACCGGGATCAGGTTGAACAGGTTGATGTAGAAGCCGATGAGGGCCGTGAGCAGCAGGACCGGGGAGTGCGTCGACCCGTAGAGCACGAAGGCGGCGGTGGCGCCGAGGGTGCCGGCGATGGGGCCCGCAATTCCGATCTGGGCCTGCTTGAGGGCGTCGGTGGGGTGTGAGCGCTGGAAGATGGCCGCGCCCATGAACGGGATGAAGATCGGCGCCGTCGCCTGCATGCCCTGGCGCCGGATCTCGACCACGTGTCCCATCTCGTGCACAAAGATCATCACGACCAGCCCGACCGCGAACCAGGGGCCGTAGAACAGCGCATAGCCGCCGAAGCTGACCACCAGCGAGAGCAGCGTCCCCAGGGCCGGAATCTTGAACAGCAGGATCCCCCCGAACTTGACGAACGCCCAGGCCGCGGCGAGGACGGCTCCCAGGCCGCCCATGAGGCCGCGGTTGGAGCTTGGCGGCGCCGGCGCGTGGTGGTACGGCGACTGCGGCGGGATGTCCGAGGACACAGGGAAGCTCGGGGGCGGGGGAATATAGCTCCCGCCCGGTGGCGGCGTCAGGGCGTCCTTATCGTTCATCTGCTCGTGTATGTGATACCCCGGCCCGGAGCTCCCTAATCCAGGCAGCCGGAGTGCCGCCCTGCCGCTAGCTCGGGTCCCCGGCCACGTGATGGCGGGTGGTCAGCCGCCGGACGGTGGCGTGCCGGCTGGACATGAGCAGCGACGAGGTTTCGGCGTAGCCGCTCCCGAACATCACTCCCGGCAGGAGCTGGCCGCCACTGACGCCGGTGATGGCGACGGCGACCTCGGCGGCCGGGGCCAGGTCGGCAACCCCGAAAACCCGGGGCGCCTGGTCCCCGATGAGGAGCCTCTCCTCCTCGTTGCGGGGCCACAGCCGCGCCTGCAGCTCACCGCCCAGACACCGCACCGCGCAGGCTGCGATCAGGGTTGCGTGCAGGTCGCCGATGCCGATCGCGGCGTCGATCCCGGTACCGGGCAGGGCCGCCATGACGGCGCCGGCGAAATCACCCTCCCCGAGGGCGAGGATTCGCGCGCCGGCGGCCGCGACCTCGGCCATGAGGTCCTGGTGGCGGGGACGGTCGAGGATGGCCACCGTGAGGTCCTGGACGCGGGCGTCGCGCGCGAAGGCGATGCGGCGAAGGTTGTCGGCGATCGGGTCGTCGAGATCGATCGCGCCGCGCGCCGCCGGGCCGGCGACGATCTTCTCGACATGCCACACCTCCGGCAGCTGGGCGAAGCCGCCCGGCTCGACCGCGACCAGCACGGAAACCGCGCTGGCGGCGCCGCGCGCGACCTGGCTCGCCCCCTCGACCGGAAAGAGCCCGAAGTCGACCCGCCGGTCGCCGCCGGCAAGGACGGTGCCCGGCGCGAGGTAGGACTCGTTGCGCGGGCTGAGGACGACGGTGCCCGAGCTGCTGGAGGCCTCGAGCACGCCGCGCATCGCCTCTCCGGCGACCTCGCTGACCCGGTCCGGATCGCCCTTGCCGAGCAGGCGCGCGGCGGCCAGCGCCGCCGCCTCCGTGGCGTGCACGAGCTCGAGCGACAGCTCGGCGCGCGCCTGAAACGACGGGATCGCCCCTCTCTGCTGCTCCACCTGCTAGCTGTCGGTCTCTTCCAGCAGCTCGGCCGGGCGAAGCTCCATCTGGTCGATACCGCTCTGCAGGAAGGCCGCACGCACGAAGTCACGGAAGAGCGGGTGCGCGCGGTTCGGACGCGAGCGGAACTCGGGATGGAACTGGCTGGCGACGAACCATGGGTGGTCGGCCAGCTCGACGATCTCGACCAGCCGGCCGTTCGGCGAAACGCCGCTGAAAACCATGCCCGCCTCGCCCATCGACTCGCGGTACTCGTTGTTGAACTCGAAGCGGTGGCGGTGCCGCTCGTAAACGACCTCTTCGCCGTAGGCCCTGTGCGCCAGCGAGCCGGGCAGCAGCTTGCACGGGTACAGGCCGAGCCGCATCGAAGCCCCCATCTGGTCGACATTCCTCTGTTCGGGCATCAGGTCGATGACCGGCGTCGAGGTGAAGGCCGCGAACTCGGTGGAGTTGGCGTCCGGCGCGTCGAGGACCTCACGCGCGAAGTCGATGACCGCGCACTGCATGCCGAGGCACAGGCCGAGGTATGGGATGCGGTTGTGGCGCGCATATCGCGACGCCTGCACCTTGCCTTCGATGCCGCGGTACCCGAAGCCACCGGGCACCACGATGCCGGCGACGCCCATCAGCGGCGAGGTGTCGCCGGCGTCCAGCTTCTCGGATGAGACCCAGCGGATCTCGATGTCCAGGCCGTGGTGGATGCCGGCGTGCCGCAGCGACTCGATGACGCTCAGGTAAGCGTCAGGCAGCGCCACGTACTTGCCGACCAGGGCGACGGGCACCGTCGCGCGCGGATGCTTGATGCGGTGGACCAGCTGGATCCACGGCCCGTGGTCCGGCAGATGCGCCGTCTCGTCGAGCTCGAAGTGCTTGGCCATGACCTTCCCGAGTCCGGCGGCCTCGAGCATGAGCGGCACCTCGTAGATCGACTCGACGTCGGGCACCGAGACGACTGCCTCGCGCGGCACGTCACAGAACAGCGCGATCTTCTCCTTGAGGTCGGCGTCGATCGCGATCTCAGAACGGCAGATGATGGCGTCGGGCTGAATGCCGATGGCGCGCAGGGCATGGACCGAGTGCTGGGTCGGCTTGGTCTTCATCTCCTGGCCGTGGACGACCGGGACCAGCGAGCAGTGAACGTAAAAGACGTTCTGCCGGCCGAGGTCGTTCTTCAGCTGGCGGATCGCCTCGAGGAACGGAAGGCTCTCGATGTCGCCGACGGTGCCTCCCACCTCGACCACGACGGCATCGGCCTGCGGGTCGCGTGACGCCCGGAGGATCTTTTCCTTGATCACGTTGGTGACGTGGGGGATGACCTGCACGGTGGCGCCGAGGTAGTCGCCTCGACGTTCGCGCGCGATGACCTCCTGGTAGATCTTGCCGGTGGTGACGTTGGAGGCGACGGTCAGGTTCTCGTCGACGAAGCGCTCGTAGTGCCCGAGGTCGAGGTCGGTCTCGGCGCCGTCGTCGGTGACGAACACCTCGCCGTGCTGGTACGGGCTCATCGTGCCGGGGTCCACGTTCAGGTACGGGTCGAGCTTCTGGAGGGAGACGGTGAGGTGGCGGGCTTTCAGGATGTTCCCGATCGACGCCGCCGTGATGCCCTTCCCAAGCGAGGAGACGACACCCCCGGTCACGAAAACGTACTTCGACATGCAGACCTCCAGGGCGGTTTTAACCATGTTACCGGGTCGGCTGGGCGACGGGACGCGCGACGCTTACCTGGGTTCGACTTTCGGCTCCAGGACGACGACCTTGGTCTCGTAATCCCCCGACGAGGCCATGACGGACAGCTTGGGCTGAGGCTCGGACGGCTTCACGCCCATCTCTTTGAGGAACCGGTCGATGGTGTCGAGCTCCAGCTTCAGCCCGGGGATGGCGTAGTGCATGGGCACGACGTAGCGCGGTTCGAGCTGGCGGACCACCTCCGCCGCCTCCGCGGCGTTGATCGCGGTGCGGCCGCCGACCGGGACGAGCAGCACGTCCGGCGCGGAGATGGCCTCGGCATCCGCGTCGTCGAGTCGGTGACCGAGGTCGCCGAGATGGCACACTCGCACGTCGTCGATCTCGATCAGGTAGATGGTGTTGCGACCCTGCTTGGCGCCTTTCTCCGCGTCGTGATAGGTGGGCACGCCGATGACGCTGATGCCCGCGACCTCATACTCGCCCGGCCCCCGGATCTCGTAGGCGTCGCGCAGTATCTGGGTGTAGTTGTGGTTCTCGTGCTCATGGCTGACCGTCACGAGGTCGGCGTCCAGCCGCTGCAGCTTGAGCCCGATCGCCGGCGGGTAGGGGTCGGTCACGACTGCCGCGCCGCGGCCGCGCAGCCGAAAGCAGCCATGTCCCAGCCAGGTGACGTCCAAATCTCTCTCCTTGTGAATGCCGGTGGGGGGAAATCCGAACCTTACATGCGGTCGGGAGCGGTGACTCCCATGAGGCCGAGCGCGGTCTTCAAAGTGTGACGCGCCGCCCGGCACAGTTCCAAGCGCGCTCGGGTCACCGCCTCGTCGTCGACCACCACCCGATGGTCGCTGGTCTCGTTGCCCGCGTGATAGAAGCGGTGCACCGCGGTGGCGAGGTCCTGCACGTAGTACGGGATGCGGTGCGGCTCGAGGAGCCGCGCGGCGTCCGCGGCCACCTCCGGCCAGAACGCGAGCTGGCGAGCCACGTCGAGCTCCCATGGATGCACGAGCAACGAGACCTCCGCCCGCTCCGGCAATCGCGGATGCCGCTCGCTTGCCGTCGCCTCGACGTTGGCCAGCCGCGCGTGCGCGTATTGCGCGTAGTACACGGGGTTCTCGTTGCCCTGGGTGACCGCAAGCTCCAGGTCGAACTCGATGGTGGTGTCCGGCGAGCGCAGGAGGTAGAAGTAACGGACGGCGTCGGAACCGACCCGGTCCACGAGCTCGTCGAGGGTGACGAACCGGCCCGCGCGCTTGGACATCTTGCCCTCTTGCAAGTTGACCATCTGATTCAGGATGACCACGAGCTTCGACGGGTCCAGGCCGAGGGCGGCGGTGGCCGACTTCATTCGCGAGACATAGCCATGGTGGTCGGCGGCCCAGATCTCGACCACCCGGTTGAAAGCCCGACGCTCGAAGCGGCTCAGCAGGTAACCGAGGTCTGACGCGAAGTAGGTCGGCTCGCCGTTCGAGCGGATGACCACCCGGTCCTCCTCCTCCGACACCATCTGATCGACCAGGCCGTCCTCCTCCTCGAGGGCGGGCCCGAACCACAGCGCACCGTCGCGCTTTTTCAAATAGCCGGACTCGCGCAGGCGCTCGATGGCCAGCTCCGCCAGTCCCTGCTGCCACACCTCGGATTCGCGGAACCACTCGTCGTAACGCACGTTGAGCCGGGCCACGCTGGCCCGGATGCGCTCGACCATCACCGCGATCGCGTACCCGCGCAACCTGGGCTCGGCTTCGGCGTGTGGCAGGGCGTCGATTCCGGGCAGATCGCGGCGCGCCATCTCGGCAAGCTCGGCCACATACGCTCCGGCATAGCCGCGCTCAGGCGGCTCGTCGCCATGGAGGCGCGCGTACACGGATTCGCCGAAAAGGCGCGCCTGCGTGTTCTGGTCGTTGACGTAGTACTCGCGCTGGACGTCGTGGCCGGTGAACTCGAGCAGGCGGGAGATCGAGTCGCCGAGGATGACACCGCGACCGTGGCCGATGTGCATCGGTCCCGTCGGGTTGATGCTCCCGAACTCCACCTGGATGCGCTCGCCTTCGCCGGTGCCGGAGGCGCCGTAGCCCGGCCCGTGCGCGGCCACCTCGGCCACCAATCGCTGGAGCCACTCGGGCGTCAGCCGGAAGTTGACATAACCCCCGACCGCCTCCACGGCGGCCGCCCCGTCCGGCAGGGCGATGGCGCCGGCCAGGCGGCCCGCTATCTGCGGCGGCGCCTGCCGCATCAGCCTGGCGAGCTTCAGCCCCGCCGGGCTCGCATACTCCCCGCGGTCGCTGCCCTTCGCGCGCCCGAGCTCGAGATCCGGGATCTCGCCTTGGACACCGAGCGCGCGCACCGCGGCCTCGAGCGCGCCCGCGATCCGGTCCCTGATGCCACGCGCCGAGTCCATCGTCATGCGCACGTCGGGTGCTGCCCCGCCAGGGTCAGCTGGATCTGCGCCGAGGCGCCCGCTCGCGAATAGGTCACCGTGACGCGCTGGCCGGGGTGAAAGCGTGAGCGAAGCAGGAGGCGCAGCGGATGCGCTCCGTCGAGCTTGACGTCATCGATCTGAGTGACGACGTCTCCGGGCTGAAGGCCGGCCGACTCCGCCGGCCCGCCCTTGTCGACCGACAGCAGCTCGCCGCCCTCTGGCAGCCCGGCCAGCTCGGCCATCCCGGCGCTGAGGTCGGTGTTGGCGGCGCCAAGGGAGGCCACGACCACCTGACCCGTCAGCAGGATCTGCTGCACGTCGTCCACGATGTCGGCGGCATTGAGCCCGAAGCCGGCCGGTCCCGCCGGCGGCCGGGCCTCCATGGCGATGCCGATCACCTGGCCGCCGACATTGAGCAGCGGCCCGCCGGAGACGCCGGTGTCGATGACGGCATCGGTCTCGATGGAGTCGCTGAATTCCAGCTTGTGGCCGGCGGCCACCGGGTCGGCGACCGAGATCATCCGGTGCATGGCGCTCACATGGCCGGGCGTGACCGCTCCGCCCTCCAGCGGACCGCCGACGGCGACGATCACCTGGCCCTGGACGAGGGCGGTCGGGTCGGCGAAGGCAAGCGTCGGGAGGCCGCTGACGTCATCGACCTTGATCACCGCCACGCCGGTTTCGCAGTCGTAGTCGACCAGACGCGCGGCGCGCGGCTTGGTGTCGTCCGCGACCAGGACGGTCATCGTGGCGGCCCCGGCGATGACGCCGATGTTGGTGACGATGTAGCCGTCGCTCGTGGCGAGGTAGCCGGAGCCGCGGACCAGGAAGGGCTGCTGCTGCGTGACCACGCTGACGACCGCCGGCCTGGCCTTGGCCGCCGCCTGGACGATGGCGGAGTCCTCGGAGATGGTCACGCCCGAACGCAGGTTGACCTGCTGGGTGTTGGTACGTGATTGGAGCTGGAGCACGCCAAGCGTCACGGCGGCGGCGACCAGCGCCGTCAACGCCAGGCCGGCGGCGGCAAACGCGATTGGGCCGGAGCGGCGGCGCCGGGAGGTTTCTGAGTCGTTCGGGCGCAAGTCGCCGCCTGGAGGGATCAACCTACCCGCAAGTGTAGAAAGGGAGGGTCAGCTGCTGCGAGAGGGCTCCGTCGGGTACCAGGTCATGACCAGCTGCCGGCTGGTCTGGAAGCCGGCCGATCGATAGAGGCGGACCGCGGACTCGTTGTCCGGGCGCGTCCAGACGTAGGCGAGCGTGACATGGCGTTCCTGGAACAGCTTCACCGCCCGCTTGAGCAGCATCTCGCCGATGCCCCGTCCACGGTGCTCGGTGGCGACGTAAACCTCGGCGACCTCACCCTCGAGCCCGGTCCCCGGGTCGTAGAGGACGATCCAGCAGAAGCCGATCACCTCGCCCACCTCGTCGCGGACGGCGTAGACGATGTTCTCACCCCGAAACGCCGACGGGACGTCCGCCAGGTGGTGCTCGATCTCGCCGCGACTCAGCTGCGGATGGTCCGAATAGTGGACCTGCTCGCCGAGGTGGAGCTCGACCAAAAGCGGCTTGATGAGGCCATAATCACCGGCCGCGAGGCGCTCGACATCCAGTGTTCTCATCTCCGTCGATGGTAGCCTAGGCGCCCGCGGCGACGCGCCGTTTTCCGCTCAGAATTTGCGCCTCCCATGCCGACGTAGCTCAGTTGGCAGAGCAGCCGCCTCGTAAGTGGCAGGTCGTGGGTTCGAATCCCACCGTCGGCTCCAATGCCCTGCGACAGGGCGTGGATGGGCTCAGGTGGCAGGCACCAGCTCGCCATCGATCGTCGGTGGGCGGATGGCGGCCGGCCACCACAACGTCGCCAGAAAGCACGCCTCCGCGACCAGGATCGGTACGGCCGGCAACAGCAGCGCGAGCTCCAGCAGCACGTAGCCCACGACCAGCAGCGCCACCTGCCATGGCGTGGGCTGGGACCGCAGGACCAGCCAGCCCGCGACGACCAGCATGGCGAAGTCCTGGAAGCCGACGTAGGGGGTGAAGAGAAGGGAGCCGACGATGCCCGCGGCGATCGGCGGCCCGACACCGGCATGGCGCTGGCGCCAGGCCGCCGCGAGGGCCCCGGCCACGACCAGCGCCTGCACGGCGTAGAGCTGCGGGCCGAGGCCGAGCGGGCCGGCGATGGCGTAACGCCGCGTCGGCTCCCACTGCGAGGCCAGGGCGAGCACCTCGCGGTAGCGGTGCAGCCCCTCCGGGCCGAGCAACGCCAGCGCGACCAGGGCCGCCAGCCCGGTGGCCGAGAGCCAGGCGCCGAAGATGCGCCCATGGCCTGACGCGAGCAGGCACAGCGGCACGAGCAAGGCGACCTGCGGCTTGATGGCGATCAGGCTCAGGGCGAGCCCGGCCGCCACGGTGCGGTTGTGGCCGGCCAGCCACCAGCATGCGGCCAACGCGGCAGCCGCCAGGGCGACCGGCTGCCCCACCATCAAGCCGAACGCGACCGGGAAGAGCCCCAACCACAGGGCGAGATGGGCGGCGCGCGCCAGGCGGCCGCCCGGCGCGGCCAGGTGCCAGGCGAGCAGCGATGCGGCAACGATCAGGGCGGTCCAGGCCACGATCGCGACGCCGAAGGGAAGGACTGTGAAAGGAGTCCCGAGCCAGGCCAGCGGCGGTGGGTTCAGAAACGGCGACCAGTAGAAGCCCGACCCAAGCCCCTCCACCGCGGCCTTTTGCGCCGTCAGGTCGTAAAGGTGGCCGTAGCCGTGATCGAGGCCCGTGAGCGCCGCGCCGTAGATGAGCCGGAAGTCGTTTCGGACTCGGTATTGGGGGATGTAGGTGACGGCCGAGGCGTAGAGGTCGAAGGCCAGCAGCAAAAGGCCGGCCCACAGCCCTGCGGCCGCCCAGAGCCGGGTTCGCGACCGCAGGTACGTGACCAACTTCACAGAGCGGCTCGGGTCTTAGTTGACCTCCCGGTAGTCGGCGTCGACGACGTCCTCTTCCTTTTTCTGCTCCCCTTCCGCTGCCGGGGAGCCGTCCTGCGGGGCGCCGCCGGCGGGCGCGCCGGCCTGCTGGTAGATGTGCTGTCCGATCTTCTGCAGCGCCTCGTTGAAGTCGTCCATCTGCTTGCGAAGAGCCGCGGCGTCCGAGCCCTTGGCCGCCGTCTTCAGCGACTCGAGCTTGGCGGTGACCTCGGTTTTGACGTCGTCGGGGATCTTGTCGGCGTTGTCCTTCATGACCTTTTCGGCCTGGTGGATCATCTGGTCCGCCTGGTTGCGCAGCTCGACGTCTTCGCGCTTCGAGCGGTCCTCGGCGGCGTGGACCTCGGCCTCCTTGACCATCCGCTCGACCTCGTCCTTGGCCAGGGTCGAGGACGCGGTGATCGTCACCGACTGCTCGCGGCCGGTGCCCTTGTCCTGCGCCTTGACGTTGAGGATGCCGTTGGCGTCGAGGTCGAAGGTGACCTCGACCTGCGGCATGCCGCGCGGTGCGGGCGGAATCCCGTCCAGGTGGAAGCGGCCGAGCGTGCGGTTGTCGTGCGCCATCTCGCGCTCACCCTGGAGGACGTGGACCTCGACCGAAGTCTGGTTGTCGGCCGCGGTGGAAAAGACCTGGGAGCGGGACGTCGGGATCGTCGTGTTGCGCTCGATGAGCTTGGTGAACACGCCGCCCAGCGTTTCGACGCCGAGTGAGAGCGGGGTCACGTCGAGGAGCAGGATGTCCTTCACCTCGCCCTTGAGCACGCCGGCCTGGATCGCCGCCCCGACCGCGACCACCTCGTCCGGGTTGACGCCCTTGTGCGCCTCCTTGCCGCCCAGCAGGTTCTTGACCAGCTGCTGGATCACCGGCATACGGGTCGAACCGCCGACGAGCACGACCTCGTCGATCTGCTGGGGCGTGAGGCCGGCGTCTTTCAGCGCCGACAGGAACGGCTGCCGGCAGCGCTCGGTCAGATCCGCGGTCAGCGACTCGAACTTGGCGCGGGTGAGCGTCATCTCGAGGTGCTTGGGGCCGGTCTGGTCGGCGGTGATGAAGGGCAGGTTGAGGGTCGTCTCCAGCCGGCTCGACAGCTCGATCTTCGCTCGCTCGGCAGCCTCGGTGAGGCGCTGCAGGGCCTGGCGGTCGGCCTTCAGGTCGATGCCGTTCTGCTTCTTGAACTCCTCGGCCAGCCAGTCGACGATGCGCCGGTCGTAATCGTCGCCGCCGAGGTGGGTGTCGCCGTTGGTGGACTTCACCTCGAAGACGCCGTCGCCGACGTCGAGGACGGACACGTCGAAGGTGCCGCCGCCCAGGTCGAAGACCAGGATGGTCTCGTTGGCCTTCTTGTCGAGGCCGTAGGCCAGCGATGCCGCGGTGGGCTCATTGATGATTCGGAGCACGTTGAGACCCGCGATCTGGCCGGCGTTCTTGGTCGCCTGGCGCTGCGAGTCGTTGAAGTAGGCGGGGACGGTGATGACCGCGTCGGTCACCTTCTCGCCCAGGTAGGCCTCGGCGTCCGCCTTGAGCTTCTGCAGGATCATGGCCGAGATCTCTTCTGGGGTGAACTCCTTGTCCGCGTTCGGGATCCTGACCACGGCGCGGTCGTCCTTGCCCGGCTTGACCTCGTAGGGCACGATCTTCCGCTCCGAGTCCACCTCGGAGAGCTTGCGGCCCATGAAGCGCTTGATCGAATAGACGGTGTTCTCGGGGTTGACGGCCGCCTGCCGGCGGGCGAGGGTACCCACCATCCGCTCACCGGACTTGGTGAAAGCGACCACCGAGGGTGTGGTCCTGGAACCTTCGGAGTTGGGGATGACGACAGGCTCGCCGCCTTCCATAACGGCGATGACGGAGTTGGTCGTCCCCAGGTCGATTCCTACGGTCTTCGGCATAAGTCAGCTAATCCTCCAGGTCGCGCGGCCGGCGCCATTCGAAATAAGTACCTCTGATCTTCTTCCCCTCTGCAGGCGCCTCAAAACAACCCCTAGGCTAAGCAGCAATGCCGATCTTCGAGCTCGACCCTGTCGACCGCATCGCGGTGGCCACCGTCGGCCAGCCAGGCCAGAGGCGTTTTTACCTGCTGGCCCGCGGTTCGGGCCGCACTCTGACCTTGACCTGCGAGAAGTCTCAGATCCAGGCGCTGATCCTGCGGCTGCACCAGATGATGGAGGCCCAGGGCATCCAGATGCCGGAACAGTCGCCGGAGGGCGCCGGCCTCGAACCGGGCGAGCCCGAGTGGCAGGTCGGTGAGATGGGCCTGGGATATCACGAAGCGCGCCGGATGTTCGTCCTGGTCGCGAGCCAGGCCGCCGCTGGCGACGAGGGCTCCTCCGACGACTCTGCCAGAGTGCGCTTCTGGCTGAGCCACGAGCAGGCGATCGGCTTCTCCAAGCAGGCGCAGAAGGTGCTGACCGCCGGCCGCCCGCTCTGCCCTCGCTGCGGGCTGCCCATGGACCCATCAGGCCACCCCTGCCCGGTCGCCAATGGCGCGCGGCCGATCTTCTAGCGCCGGGCCCGCGCCGGGCGCGCATGCCCAAGAGACCGAACGTCTTCTCGCCGAGCTCCCCGACATGGAGGTGATCGGCCTCCTGCGCAGAGCGTCCAACTACACCTTCCTGGCCAGGCTGAACCCGCATCCGCCCTCCGGCCTGACGGTGGTCTACAAGCCGGCCAGGGGCGAGTCGCCGTTGTGGGATTTCCAGGCGGGAACGCTTCACCGGCGTGAGATCGCGGCCTATGAGCTCAGCAAGGTCCTGGGCTGGCCGAACATCCCGCCCACGGTCTTGAGGCGCCAGGCACCGCACGGCATGGGCGCGGTGCAACTGTTCATCGAGGCCGACCGCCGCCACTTCCTGGGGGAGCAGACCGTCCATCGCGACACTTGGGTGCGGGTCGCGCTCTTCGATGTCATCACCAACAACGCCGACCGCAAGTCGGGCCACTGCCTGTTCGATGCCGACGACCGGGTGTGGGTCATCGACCACGGCCTCACCTTCCACGCCGACCACAAGCTGCGCACCGTGATCTGGGATTTTTCGGGCGGGCCGCTGCCGCCCGAGCTCTGCGGCGACGTGGAGCGGGCGCTGCGGGAGGTGGAGAAAGCTGCGCTGGCGAAGAGGCTGGACGAGCTGATCAGCCCGGCGGAGGTGCAAGCGCTGAAGCGGCGGCTGCGCGGGGTGCTCGACCCCGGGTGGCGGTTCCCCGAGCCGGCATCGGCGTGGTCGGTCCCCTGGCCGCCAGTGTGAAGAGGCCTGCTAACCTTCCGAGCTTCGGATGAGGCTGATCCGGGTCCTCGCGACCCTACCCCTGTGGTTGCTGCTGGTTGCGACGAGCCCCGCGACTTCGACCTCGACGCCGGCACCGTCACCCACCAGCTCGCCAGCGCCATCGACCGCGCCCCCGCCGCCTCCAACCCCAACGCCCTTCAACGCCTTCCTGACCCTCGACGTCACCGCCGGCGGAGCGGACACGGCGATCACGGTCAACGGTTCCTCCTTCCTGGCCAACGAGGCGATGACGCTCTACTGGGATCCGCCCAGCAACAAGGTGGCCGGCGGCGCGAACGCGGACGGCAGCGGCAACTTCACCACCCGCGTGAAGCCATTCCCCGGCGACAGCCCCGGGGTTCACCACCTCTGCGCCAGCGTGGCGCCCAACCCCTGCGCGAACTTCGCCCTGCAGGGACCTCCCACGCCCACCCCGTCCGCATCGCCCTCACCGGCGGACTCGCCTTCGCCATCGCCGGCAGCCACGGCGAGCCCGAGCGACTCGCCCAGCCCCTCGCCGGTCGCAGGCACCCTGAGCGGGCTCGACGTCATCTCGAAGCCGCCATTCGTGTTCCTGCCGATCCTCGGTGGGCTCGGCATCCTGGGCGCCGCGGCCTACTGGTGGCTCAGCGTCGCCCGCCGCCCCCGCCCACCGACGCTGCCGGCCGCCTCCGTCGTCCACCGTGCCACCCGGCCCGACTACAGGGCGGACTTCGGGACGCCGCCGCCGGCCCCCGCGGCGCCTGCCCCAGCCCCATCTGCCTGGGCGGACGTGCTGCCGGCTGCGCCACCGCCGCCATCACCCGGCGCGGCAGCAGTACCGCCTTCGGAGCCCGTGTCGCCGGTCGAAGCCGAGCCGGCGTCTGGCGACCCGCCGAGCGCGCCGGACGAGCCTCCCGAGCTGCCCGAGCCCGGCGAGTGAGCCGCCACCAAGGCTAGCGCCGGCCGGCGATCATCCAGATGCCGGGAAGCAGCCCGGCGGCGATCAGAGCCTTGAGGGCGTCGCCGAGGAGGAACGGGGTGACGCCGAGCGCCAGCGCCGTCGCCGGCCCGACGTGAATCGCGAACGCCAGCCAGGTGGCGCCGGCCGCGTAGACGACCACATTGCCGGCGATCATCGCCCCCAGCGCGCCCCACGGCGTCCGGTCCAGCCCGAGCCCGGCCAGCCGGCCGATGACGGCGGCAGCGCCTATGAAGCCGACGATATAGCCGAACGAAGGCAGGAAGATCGCGTTCGCACCCCCGGTGGCCCCGGCGAACCACGGCAGCCCGGCGAGCCCGACCAGCGTGTACACGACCATCCCCAGCAGTCCGCGCCTCCAGCCGAGCACCATCGCGCCGAGGAGCACGCCAAAGGTCTGTCCGGTGATCGGGACCGGCGTGAAAGGCAGCCTGATCACGATTTGGGCGGACAGGCCGACCAAGGCCGCGTAGCCGGCGACCAGGGCCGCGTCGCGGACCCAGGTGCCCGGGATCAGGTCGGCAAGGACTCCAGGGTGGCGAACGACGGCCGGCTGCACTGCCATTGCTATCTCCTTCAACCAAACTCAGGACGGCGTGATGTCGCTGCCTATTGTGGCTTGAGGCACCGACCGCCCGGCCGCGGCCGAGCAGGAGACGGTTAGCATTCGCTCCCGGTGATCGCGCGCTTCAAGCCCTACTGGGTGAATGCATATGGGCTGACGTACCTGCCCTTCCTTCTGCTTGCGGACAGCCACGTCACCGCGCTATGGCAGCAGTGGCTGCTCGGGCTCGTCACCTTCGCCGTCCTGTATTTGACCACGCTCAAAGCGCCCCGGGAACAGCGCGCCCAGGTTTGGATGTGCGTGGTCGTCGCGACCGGCTTCGAGATCTTCGGCTCGCTGATTTGGGGCGTGTACCGCTATCGAATGCACAACCTGCCGCTGTTCGTCCCGCCGGGCCACGGACTCGTCTACCTCTTCGGACTGCTTTTCGCGCGCACGCCGGTCGTCCTGCGGCACGGTCGCCGCGTCGCCTATGCCATCCTCGGCGCCGCCGGCGCCTGGGCGCTTGCGGGCCTGACGGTGCTGCCGCTGGTCTCGGGCCGGTGGGACCTCCAGGGCGCCCTGTGCCTGCCGGTCTTCGCGTGGTTCGTGCTGCGCTCGCCACGCTGGGCCCTGTTCGCGGGCATCTTCATCGCCACCGGCGCGCTGGAGATCGTCGGCACGAGCCTCGGCAACTGGTACTGGCTGCCGGTCGCGCCCTGGACGCACATCCCGTCGGGCAACCCGCCCTCGGTCATCGTCGGCGGCTACTGCGTGATCGACGCCTCGGTCGTGCTGGCGCTGCGCGCGCAGTCGGCCGTGCGATCCGCGGCCGGCTACCGGCGGGGCTTGAACACCATCGGCAGGATTACGAGCACGATCACCGCCCGAGCCTGGCCGAGCCTGGCCAGGCGCGCGAACGCCGCCGAGGCCGCATCGCCCGCCTCGCGATGAGAGACAGCGTCACGGGCTAATCCCGCATCTCGACGGTCGCACGGCCGATAGTGGTGCGATTGCCGTCGGGGTCCTCGCCCCAAACCTCGAGCGTCAAGTCGGCGCCGTCGACCGCGCTCACCCGGCCGCGGCAGCGGTAGGGCCGGCCGGGAACGTCGATGCCTCGATAACTCACCTCGAACGTCATCAGCTGGCCGCGATCGCCAAGCCAGTCGGTGACGAGCTGGCCGAGGAACGCAGCCTTGAGCAGGCCGTGAAGGATGACGCCCGGCAGCGCGACGCTGCGCGCGTACTCCTGGTCGTAGTGGATCTCGTAAAAGTCGCCCTGAGCTCCGGCGTACTTCACCAGCTGGCGGGTCGTGGGGTGCTTGACGAGCTCCGGCAGCTCCGTGCCGACATTCAGCCTCATCGCCGGATCATCGTGCCGTTCAGCCGGGCGACGGTCCGCCCGTGCTGATTGACGTAATCGGTCTCGAAGATGATGAAAAGCAGGCTGCCGCTCGAGCCGCTCTTCTCGTAAACGTCGGCGACACGGCCCACAGCGGTGATCCTGTCCCCGACCCTCACCGGCTCGAAGTATTCGAAGCGGTTCCCGCCGTTCAGCCAGCCCCTGCCGTATGCCTCGGCTTCGGCCAGGTGCAGTGAGACCGGCGCCAGCGCGACCAGGAAGGTCGGAGGCGCCTCTTCGCGCCACCTCGGGTTGGGGTCGCCGATCGCCTCGACGAATCTCCGCAGGTGGCCCGCCTCGACGGTCGCCTGGGTCAGCGGCGCCGCCACGCCGATGCGCGCCCGCAGCCGCTCGATGACTGACGTTGACGTGCTCATCTCCGCCTCAAGGTCCGGCACGAGTCATTCGGAGGCTATCAAAAAAACCTCCCGCGGAAAACCGGAATCCGGCGCGCTGCCGATGTCTAATGTTCACGTACGGCATGGCATCAGATGTCCTGTGTGGCAACTGCGGCGCATTGTTGACAGATCCGAACGCTCCGTGCCCCCGATGTGGAGCCCCCGCGTCCGGTCGCTACCGGGGCACCGTGATCCGGCCTCGAAAAAGTCCGATCGTCGCGGCCGCGCTCGCGATCATCCCTGGATGCGGGCATTTCTACCTCGGCCACAACCTGAAGGGCATCGCCTACCTGCTTGGCATCGGCGGCCTGCAGTTTTTCGGTCTCGACCTCGACCTGAGCGTCATCGGGCTCGCTGTGGGCGTGCCCATGGAACTCGGCGGCGGCACGCTGTGGGTTTACAGCATCGTCGACGCGTACCGCACCGCCAAGCAAATGGAATTCGCCGCCGGGTTCACCGCCCAGCAGTCAGCACGCTAGGTCGCCGACTGCTGGGCGTGTGGAAGGCTAACTGCTGGTCTTACGCCCCCGGCGGGCGACCGTCTTACCGCGTCCCGGCGCCTCGGCCGCCGTTCCTCGACGCCTGCGCTTGGCCGGTCCGGTGAGCGCCCGCTGCACTCGCCGCTGGATGGTGCGCAAGCCGCGTTCGACGGTGCTGGTGGCGGCCGCTGATCCACGTGTGGTCAGCTTCACGACCTGCCGCTTCAGCTTGCGGTTCTCCTTGATGAGATCGGCGATCATCGTGTTGAGCTGCTCGATCAAATCGCCGCCGCCGGCGCGCTTGCGGCGCGGCCGGACAGCCGTGTTCTTCGAGCCCGGCGGACGTCCACGCCGTTTCGGGGCCGGTTGACCCTCCGCTGATTCTTCTGCTTCCATTTCGACTCCTGCGATCAATAAAAACCGACTGAAAACAAGCCCGGTAATAGTCCGGGTCAGACCCGCAGTATAACCGCGCTTATTGAGATTTCCAGAAAGCGTTTATGCCGCAGCCAGGACCGGTTGTCTGGCAAGACTTTTCAAACCTTCGCGTGCAAGTTCGTGTGCAGGATTTGCTTTACGGCTGACATAACGAACCACGCGCCAGCCGCGCCTGCATCGCTCACGAACTTCATGCACGGCGATGCGAAAACTGTCACTTGACGGCATACGACTTCGCACTACGGGAGCGCAATCCGTGCGCACGATCACGCGGTGATGAGGCCAGCGCGCGGCGGCCAGGTCGAGCGCACCCGCGCATACGTGCGCCTCCAGCTGAGCGGATCCGCCAAGATGCGAAAAGCCGAACGATTCCGTATAGACGGCCCGCCCGCCAATGAAAACGGCCAGGCCACATCCGGCCCGGCCGTTCTTGTCGAGAGCGGCGTCAACATAGATCACCAGGCACTCCCGCAAACTGCATTCCTCCTGAAGTAGGATGCGGAAGAGCCTAACACGATGTGGGGCAGTTGTCCCCAACGGGTACAAGATGTGGGGTCAGTCGGCTGGCGGCAGGTCAGCCCCCATCGCGTGGTAGCCGCCGTCGACGTGCAGCAGCTCACCCGTGGTCATGTCCAGGTAGTCGGAAAGCAGCGCGCACGCGGCGCGCCCGACGGAGGACTTGTCCTGGAGGTTCCAGCCGAGCGGCGCGCGCTGTTCCCAGACCTCTTCGAAATCTTTGAAACCGGGAATGCCGCTCGCCGCCAGCGTGGCCAGGGGTCCGGCGCAGATGGCGTTGACGCGAATCTTGTAGCGGCCGAGATCTCGCGCGAGGTAGCGGGTCACCGACTCGAGCGCCGCTTTGGAAACGCCCATCCAGTCGTATTTCGGCCACGCGTGCGTCGAGTTGTCGAAATCAAGCGTGATAAGTGAACCGCCGTGCTCTTTCATCAACGGCAGGAACCCGGCCGCCAGCTCTTTGAAGGAGAAGGCGCTGACCTGCAGCGCCGTCGCGACGCTGGCCCAGGGAGTATTCAAGAATTGGCCGCCGAGCGCGTCAGGCGGCGCGTAGGCGACGGAGTGGACGAGCCCGTCCAACCGGTCCCAGCGCTTGGCGGCGGCTTCCACCGCGGCGGCGATGTCGGACGGTTTGGTCACGTCCATCTCGATGATTTCGGGCACCGGGTTGAGCTTCTTGGCCGTCATCTGCGTGATGCTCATCATCCGGCCGAAGCTCGTGAGGAGCAGCTCGGCGCCTTCCCGCTGCGCCTCGACCGCGATCGCGTAGCCGATGCTGCGCCGATCGCTCATGCCCGCGATCAAAATACGTTTGCCTTTCAGAATCACGCCCGAAATCCTAGTCGACGCGGTGCGTCCCGCGCGCGACGGGCCTAACCCGGGTCATTGCCGGTGGCCACAGGAGCGTCATGGTGTGACCAGTCGCTCCAGGACCCCGCGTACAGGCGGACGTTCGACAGGCCGGCCACCTCCATGGCCAGCAGGTCATGGCACGCATTCACGCCCGACCCGCAGTAGACGACCGCCCCGCGTGCCTCGACGGCGCCCAGCGCCAAAAACCGCCGCCGCAGCTCCGCGGGCGACTTGAACGCGCCGTCGGGTCCCAGGTTCTCCAGCCACGGAGCGCTGAGCGCGCCCGGGATGTGGCCGGCTTTGGGATCGATCGGCTCCTTCTCACCGCGATAGCGCTCGCCGGCGCGGGCGTCGAACAGCGGCACGTCCCGGAGCCGGCGGACGGCGTCGAAGTCGAGGATGCGCGATCGATCCGGCTCGCGGTACCTGAAGCCGCCGGGCGCCAGGGACGGACCTCTTACCTCAAGCAGAGGAAGGCGATCACCCCACGCCTGGAGGCCGCCGTCGAGCACCGCCTGCGCCTGGTGACCGAACCAGCCGAGCAGGAACCACAACCTCGCCGCCACGGAGCCGCCGGCATCGTCGTAAGCCACCACCTTGGTGCCGGCGCTGATGCCGGCCTTGCGCATCTCCATTTCGAATTGCTCGCCCGCGGGCAGAGGATGGCGGCCTCCCCCCTCGCTGCCCGTCACGGCCTCGAGGTCGACGAAGACGGCGCCCGGGATGTGACCGCGCGAGTAGGCGTCAGCACCGTTGCGCCCGTCGAGATACCACCGGAAGTCGATCACGCGCACCTCCGGATCATCGAGGTGCGCCCGCAACCAGTCGACGCCGACCAGAGGTCCGAAGGGCATCAGCGGTCGATGACCCGGGTGTCGTGACAGAAATGCACGGTATGCGGGTGCAGGCCGTGCAGCTTGCGCAGCGAGTCCGACCAGGCCGTTCGGTCGGCATACTGGCCGTCCCACTTCGAGAGGTCGGCGCCGTCCATCTCGCGGTAGATGTCGGCGGTGTACGCGGCATCACCGATCATCACCGCTCCGCCATCGGGCGTGTCGACGACCACGCTCTGATGGCCGACCGTGTGGCCGGGGGTGGCCACGACGCGGACTCCATCGGCGATCTGCGCATCACCGTCGACCAGCTCGAAGCGCGCGCCCGCGAAGTCAAACCATTCGGCGGTCAGCTTCTCCTCACGCCGAGCGCGCTCCAGCTCAGGGCGCTGGATGTAAAACGGCGCGTGCTTGAAAACGGCGTTCTGGCCGCAGTGGTCGAAGTGGAGATGGCTGTTGATCACGATCTGGACGTCCGCCGGGCTGAGGCCGTGCTCCGCAAGCGCGTCGGCGGCGTGGCGGTTGACCACCTTCCATTCCTGGACGAGCTCCGTCGGCCAGCCCACACCGGTATCGACCAGGATCGCGCCGGCCCGGGGATGCTTGATGACAAAGCCGTGCACCGGTATGCGGTTGAACGCGTCGATGCGCGCCAGGTGCAGGCGGACGATCTCCACCCGACAGTCCTACGGCAGAAAAGGTGAGATGGCGAACAGGCTGAAGAGCAGCGCGACATAGACGATCGAGTAAGCGAACAGCCGCCGTGTCCACCGGCGCCCATCCAGGTCGAGCACCGTGATGCCGACCAGCCCCACGCCCAACACCACAGCCCCCGCGAGATAGACCGCTCCGGCCGAGCCCGTGAAGAACGGGACGACGCTGACGACCGCGGTCAGGGCGGCGTAGACGATGCTCTGCCGCTTGGCCGAGCGCTCGCCTGAGACCACGGGCAGCATGGGGATGTGCGCGCGGGCGTAGTCGGTCTTGATCACCTGCGCCAGGGCCCAGAAATGCGGGGGCGTCCAGAAGAAGATCACGGCAAAGAGCGCCAGCGCGGTGAGGTCGATCCGGCCGGTGACCGCCGCCCAGCCGACCAGGGGGGGCATGGCGCCGGCCGCCCCGCCGATGACGATGTTGTGGGGCGTCGAGCGCTTGAGCCAGATCGTGTAGACGAAGACATAGATCAGCGCGCCCGCGAGCGCCAGCACGGCCGCGAGCAGGTTGGCGCCGGCCCACAGTACGGCGAAGGCGAGGATGTTGAGGACGATCCCGATCGCCAGCGCGTGCCAGGGCGGGATGCGTCCTTCCGGCAGCGGCCGCAGCCGCGTCCGGCTCATCGCCCGATCGATATCGCGGTCGAACCAGCAGTTGATCGCGTGCGCTCCGCCGGCGGCGAGCGTACCTCCGGCCAGCACCGCAAGCACCGGCAGCAGGCGGGGGTGGCCCTGGGCCGCCGGGACCATGACCCCGACCGCCGTCGCGTCGAGCAGCACGACGATGCGGAGCTTGAGCAGGCTCAGATAGTCGCGGGCAACACGCCCGATCCCGCGCGGGGTCGCAGCCGTCAAGGAACTCATGCGGATTCCTGCTCGACCTCAAGTTGCGCCACCTGCCGGGCGCCGTCCGCGCGCGGGAGGGTGAGCAGCGCGGTGGCCAGGACGCCAGACCAGACCAGCGTCGCCATGGCGACGTGGAGGCCGTTGAAAAGCGCGGCGTCGGTCAGCGCCGAGCCCGCCCCCACCGCCACCTGCAAGGCGACCACCGTCAGCGTGGCTGCCGCCACCACTCGCAGACCCGGCCGTCTTGTCGCCAGCACGAGCATGTAGACGAGCAGCAGCCCGATCAGCAAGACGGCGCCGCGATGCAGCATGGTGAACGCGTTCACGCCGTCGAAGTCGAGCGCCCAGCCGCCGCCGCACAGCGGCCACGAGCGGCAGCTCTCATCCGCGCCGCTGGCCACGACCGTCGAGCCGGTGAGCAGCAGCACATACGTCGCGCCGGCGGACACCGCCGCGAGCCGCCGGAACATCGCGTCCCTGACGCCGTCGGACGGCGGCATCGACATCACCGCGGTGGCGACCAGGAACCCGAGGATCATCATCGCCAGGCCCAGATGCGCGACGACCACCCACGGCGCGAGATCGTGAGCCACCACCACGCCACCAAGCACTCCCTCCCCGACCACGCCGACCAGCGAAGCCGTGGCCAGCCACGCGACCACCGGCCGCCGGCTGCGAAAGACGACCCACGCGAGCACGACCGTCGCCATGATGAGCAGGCCGGTGACGCTGCCGACCGCCCGATGCGAGTACTCGATGATCGCGTGGACGTCCGCCGGCGGATAGGGGCGACCGTGGCAAAGCGGCCAGTCGGGACAGCCCAGCCCGGAACCTGAGACCCTCACCGTGCCGCCGAGTGCGATCTGCAGGTAGGCGAACAGCGCGGTGACCACGGCGAGACGGCGAAAGAACACCACCGCTGACAACTCTACTGAGTGGTCAGATTCGACATCTGGGCGGCCAGGACGCGGTCATCCAGCTGGCCGAGCTGCCGGCCCGCGATCGACCCGTCGGCGCGCACGAACACGGTCATCGGCAGCGCGGACACTCCGTACGCCCGGCCGACGCTCAGGTCGGTGTCCAGCAGCGCCGGCAGGTGGATGCCGGCCGCGTTCAGGAAATCGCGCGCGGCCTGCGGGCTGTCCCCCTCGTTGATGAGCACCAGCTGCACCTCGGATTGACCCTGTACCCGGCTCTGGAGAAGGGGCATCTCAGCTCTGCAAGGCGGGCAGTAGGTGGCCCAGAAATTGATCACCACCGGCCGCCCCGCCAGGTCCGAGAGGCCCAACTTCCGGTCGTCGGTGCCCGTCAGCGCGAAGGGTGGAGCCTTGCCGCTCCCGCCCGGCGAAGGCTGCTCCGGGCCGGCGATCGTCAGCAGCGCTTTGAGGATATCCGGCGCGCCCCATCCGTCGCCACCGGACGCAAGCTCGTGCAGGCCCTGGGCGCTGAGGGTCGTGATCAGAGACGGGGGGATGGCTTTGCCGACGTCGGGGACGCCGCGGTAGACCAGGCGCACGTACCCATGCCGGTCGACCAGGGCGAGCGTGGACACGTGGCTGTCCCCGCTCGCGAGCTGCACACCAAAGGGTTTCCAGAACGCGCTCAGCGCCTGCGGGGTGCCGGTCGCCAGCGTCCAGCCGGCGCCGGTCCGGCGTCCATAGTCGGCGAGCACGGCAGGGGTGTCGACCGTGGGGTCGGTGGTGACCTCGGCGAGCATCACCCCCGGCGTGGCGTGCTTGGCGAGCTGGAAGAACAGCGCGGTGTACAACGGGCAGGTCTCGTGGCAGGTGGTGTGAAACGCCGCGATCACGAGGTCCTTGCCGGCTGTGGTCACGGCGTTGAACCCGCGTCCGGACTGATCCTCCAGGTCGAAAGGAGGCAGCGCCACGAACTTGCCTCCCAGCTCTCCGAGGCCGAGGTTGACGTCGTCGTTGCCGGCGTAGACGGCACCCGCGAGCAGATGCCCGGAATCGATGCCCAGCAGCAGGGGCTCCACACGACCGGCCGTCACGGTCATCGGCAGCGCCTGCTCATCGGCGCCCAGACGAATGCCGTCGTAGGCGCCCACCGCGATCGATACCTGCACCAGCTCACGCTGGTTCGGAGCGGCCGGCACGTCGCCCGACACGTTGCCGAGGGCGACCCACCGCCCGCTGCCGTGGACCATCAACGGCAAAGAGGGCAGCGATCCCTCGGCTCGCCCTGAAACGACGACCAGCAGCGTGCCGGTGGTGGGCTGGACGCGCGGCGCCAGAACGAGCAGCACGACGGCCAGCAGTGCGACCACCGCGGCGCCGACCCAGAGGACCCGACGGCTCGGCAGCTTGCTATACCACCTGAAGAGGGCGACCGCCGTACCGCGCCGCCACGCGGTCGATGTATGCGGCGCAGCCGTCCGCGAGCGCGGCGCTTTCGACCTGGATCACGTTTTCCGCGTTCTGCTCGCCGCTGTGGGAAAGGTTGAAGCTGCCGGCGTATACGTAGTCGTCGGCGACCAGGATCTTGGCGTGCATGAAGTCGTGCACCGAGCCCTTCGCGTAGGGCGTGGAACGTTTCGCGCCGAACCTCACCGCGGACGCGATGCTGTGGAACGCGGTGATCTTCCAGGCCGAACTGGCCTGGTCGGCCCACTGGTGCTGGACCTCATCCATCTGAGTCGCATCGTACACACCCGAGATATCGATGCCGGGGTGCTCACAGACCTCCGCCAGGGTGCCGAGAATGGGGCCCGAGGTGATGACCGGGGAACACACCCGGATGCGCCGGCGCGCCGAGGCGATCGATCGCGCCATCGCGTGGACGAGCTTCATGCCTCGTCCGGGGCAGAAGTAGGGCCGCACGCGTGTCCCATCGGCCAGCACCGACCACGGCGAGGAGATGCGGCCGGAGGTTGCGACCACCGGTCGCTCCCAGAGCTCCTCGAAGTCCGCCCGGTAGTCGGCCGCGATCTCGGAGGACGCGATCGTGAACATGGCGTTCTCCTCGCGGTTCCAGGAGTCGTTGGTCCAGTTCGTCGAGCCGGACAGAACAGACGCGAGCGGCGTGCCGGCGTCCCGCACGACGTACTTGTGGTGCATGAGGTCGGGCACGCCGGGAACGGGTTTGACCTCGATGCCGATCGACCTCAAGCGGTCGATGAAGGTCCAGTCGACCTCCGCCGGCGGCGGCTCCGGGATGCCTGGGTGGTCCTGGTTGAAGAGGAGCCGGACCGTGACGCCGCGTTTCTGCGCGGCTTCAAAGGCGGCGAGGATGGTGGCGGACGGGCCGGTGTCCAGGCGCAGGTCGTAGATGGCGATCTCCATCGTCCTCGTCGCCCCATCGAGAAAGGCCGCGACCCTCTGCGCGACGGTATCGGCCGTCTGGCCGCCATCGGTCAGAAAGTAGAAGTCGAGCGGCGCTACGGTGGCTATTTCGCGCCCGCCTTCGGTTCCCCGGTGTCGGCACGCGGTGCTTCGACGCTGATGGGCAGGGGCCTCGTCGCCATCTCCGCCGCTTCCTCGGGGTCGTCTGTGAGGCTCAACAGGTTCAGGTCATCGGGCGAGATGGCGCCGCTGGGCAGCACCACCCTCCGCATCCAATCGAGCAGCCCGCTCCAGTAGGGCGTGCCGAACAGGACGATTGGGAAGTGCTCGATCTTTCCCGTCTGCGCGAGGGTCAGCGATTCGAAAAGCTCGTCGAGGGTCCCGAGGCCACCGGGAAAGATCACGAAGCCCCGCGCGTACTTGACGAACATGTTTTTGCGGACGAAGAAGTATCGGAACTCGACCCCGAGATCGACGTATCGGTTCAGCGCCTGCTCGTGCGGCAGCTCGATGTTGCACCCGACCGAGAGGCCTCCCGCTTCGTGACAGCCCTTGTTGACCGCCTCCATGATTCCCGGCCCGCCGCCCGTGATGACGGCGAAGCCTCGGCGCGCGAGAGCCGCGCCCAGGGCCACGCCGTCGGCGTAGTACGGATCGGTGGGGCGCGATCGCGCGGAGCCGAACACCGTCACCGCCGGCCCGACCTCGTTCAGCGCGTCGAAGCCCTCGACGAATTCGGAGAGGATTCGGAGCACGCGCCAGGGATCGGCGTGGTGGCTGAGCTCTTCGATCGCGCTGCGCTCGAGCAGCATCTTGTCGGCCGGCGCCTGCTGCCTGGGGACGACAAGACGACCCGCGCGCCGGCGGTCGGACATGATCCCTAAGCCTCCGAGGCGCGGCTTGAGGGGGCTGCGACCTCGGTTGGCCCGGCGCCGGCGGCGGAGGCGGCCACAGGCTCCGCCGAAACCGGGTGCGCGACATGCCTGCGCGACCCGGACGATTTGCGCTGGGCTCTCCCAGCGCTGCCGCCGGTTCCTACTTCCTGCTCCACCGGCCCGGGCAACGCCTCCATCTCGGTGGGGGCGAGTTCGGTGACGTCCTCCGCCGGCGGCAGGGTGGCGGCGACGATGTGCTTGGCGGACAGCCTGGACGAAGACTGATCCGGCATCTCGAGCACGTGGTCCAGGTGCGCGCGGAGCGAGACGATCTCGGCCTCCAGCTCATTGACGCGGCGTCGATGCCGCATGTGCTCGGTGAAGTGGTGCAGGCCGTCCATCCAGTGATAGAGCGTACCGGCGATCAGGACGAGGGCGAGAGGAACGACAGCCACGGTCCAGAGCGGGACGTCATCGAGGTGGAAAAGCGACCACCGGACGTCCACGGCGCCCAGGTTGCTGTAGCCGAAAACGGTGGCGGCGGCGCCGATGAGCAGGCCCACCAAAAGTGAGCTTGCGAGCAGGAAGCGCTGCCATAGGTGGCTCAGGTCGGGCACCGGCCGAAGGTTACCCGGTTTGACCCCGGGTCGGCACCATCCAGAGCAACGGGGCCTTCAGCGATTCCGCCGGCGGACCGAGGCGGCCCCGCCCGCGCCGTGCCTAACCGGGACCGATCCTCTCCAGCACGACGACAGGAATCTTGCGCGAGGTCTTGCGGCGGTATTCATTGAATGCCGGCATGGTCCGGGCGTGCTCGGCGTAGAGGCGCTCGTAATCCTCGCCATCAACGGCGTGCGCGCGCGCGTCGAACCTGTCGCCGAGCACCTCGAGGGTCACGGTGGGGTGGGCGACGAGGTTGTGATACCAGGCGGGATGGGTCGGAGCGCCGCCTTTGGATGCGATCACGACGTAGCGGCCGTCATCTCGTGAATAGGCGAGCGGAGTCTCGCGCTCCGCGCCGGTCTTGGCACCCTTGGTGGTGAGGATCAGCACGTCGCGACCCACGAAAGGACCAGCCGTGGCCTTACCGCCATGGGCGCGCAGGTCCTGGATCAACGCCCGGTTGAAATCTCCAAAGCTCGTGCTCACGAGAACTCATACCCTCCCAGCGGCACGGCGATTCCACGTCGACCTGTTGTTTTGTTGACGCGCGACCTCTAGCTCAAGCCCGCGGGGCGATGATGTGAAGGGGCACCGAGGCGAGTTCGTGCCCATCGACCAATACTGCGAATGCAAGGGACTGCGCGCGCTCGATTGGAAGGTCTCGGATGTTGAGCACGATCTGGACCGAGACGGGAAGACCGGGATATTCGGGATTCTGTTGGGGATTCGCCTCGACTTGCGCAGGCGGGCCGAGTGGTCGAGCGTCGCTGTCCAGTGGCACGACTTCGATTACCCGAGGTCGTCCGGTTTCGGCAGGAGTGAACTCGATCTTCGCAACGAAGGAGATGTTCGACGAAAGGCAGCGCTGGCGGTTTCAGAATCTCGACGCCGCCACCAAGGATGTAGACTTTTCCGTCCGGGTGGCCGAGGGCAACGTCGGCGAGCATCGCAAAGAGCGCCCTCAAACTCGTCCCATCCGTTCACCATCCAATGCACGTACGGCAGCGTAGCTTGGGCAACATCGCGAAAGGCTCTGTCGCCCGTCCAGAAGTCGGTCCGCAGCAATTCCGCCGTCGCCGCGTACTGACAGTCGTAGAGGTTCGGGAGTCCGAAACCCGCAGCCATTTCGATGCTCCGCCTTATTACGGCAGGCGACAGCCTGATCAATCGCACGCCACGAGCGAAAAGAGCGTCAAAGAGCGCCTGGGCCCGCTGAACGGTGATTTGACCTGCATTGACCCTGCGATAGAAGGCTTGTGCGCACTCCGTGGCGAACAGGACCGGTGCCACCGGGCTGATGTTGGCGCTCTCCCAGTCCGCAAGGAGTCGGCGGGCCTCTCCACTGAGGGGTTCTCGGATCACCCACTTAACGGCAAGGCTGGCATCGGCAACCGCCGCAGCGGGCGGCCTTACCGACGTTGGTTGCGGGCCTCCCGGATGGCGTCTACAGACTCGTCATCGAAGGTCCGGGCGCCAAGGATGGCATCCCCGGCGCCGGCGAGGAATGAACTTGACCGGCCGAGAGTGACCGTTTTTGCGACGAACGTGACGCTGCCCACGGTGATCTCTGCCACCGCGTCCACCCGGTAGGGAGGCTCCTCCCCATTCGGCACGGCCACCGACACCGAAAGCGCCTGCTGGTCAGTGGTTGCGCCTACCACTACGTCGGCCACGTTGACCATGTTCATGGAGCATAACGCGCCGGCGGGCAAACGGTGGCGTTCCCGACCAGGGTCAGGGTAGGGTCAAAGGCCCTGATTCGACCCGATTCCGAATACGAAACTTGGTGGAGGCGGCGGGAATTGAACCCGCGTCCGAAGCAGCGTCCCCCGGGATCTCTACGAGCGTGTCCAGGATTTTGGTTCTCGCTTGGCGGCTCCTCCCGACGGGATCCGCTTCTGCCAGCCGCGGTGCTCGTCCCGCCCCAGGGCCGTGGCGCCCCCGAGGCGGCAATCCGGTCTTCTGTGACACCGCTCCCCGGTCCGCCGGATTGACCGGGGGCAGCGCCCGGGATCTAAGTCCCGGGGATCATGTCTCTACCGCTTACGCGGCGAGGGCAAGACCGTTGGTCTTGTTGGCGTTTGTAAACGCTGCGCTGTAACGCACGCGGCTCTCGGCTCGCAATCCCGAAGCTCAACTGCCCCGTCGAGACCAGACGCCCCCACGAAGGTGAACTCGGTTGCACCCCAGATTCTACCCGTGGCGCACCCACCTCACACCTCCTCCTCTGGTCTAATGGACGCGGAATCCGATATGGCCGTTGAGCAGAAGCGGGAGCAGCTCGACCCGGACCTGGAGAGGATCGCTCGGGCGGATCTCAAGCAGCTTGGCGACATCCGCATCGACGACGTCCTCTCCTTCATCGACCGCGGAATCGAGAACATGCCCAGCTACGCGGATCTCTACCGCCGGTGGGAGTCGCAGCAGTGGGCGGTCGCCGACCTCGACTTCACCCTCGACCGGCAGGACTGGCTGGAGGCGACCGACCTGGAGCGTAAGTCGACGCTGTGGTCGCACCGCCTCTTCTTCAATGGAGAGGAGAGGGTCACGTCCACGCTCGCGCCCTTCGTGTGGGCGGCGCCTTCGCCCGAGATCGAGATCTTCCTGTCCACTCAGATGGTCGATGAGGCCCGCCACACCGTGTTCTTCGAGCGCTGGTGGCACGAGGTCGTAGGCACCGAGGCGCGCGATTTGCAACAGCTGCTCGCCGAGATCCGTCCCGATGCCAACGAGGGCTACAACACCCTCTTCTACGACCGCCTGCCCTCAGCCGCGCAGCGCCTCGCCAGCAACCCGAAAGACTTGGACGCCTTCATCGAGGGCATCACCCTGTACCACATCGTCATCGAGGCAACCCTCGCGCTCACCGGCCAGCGCTTCGAGCTCGAATCGATGCGGGAGATCGGGACGACGGACAGGGGCTTCTACCGCGGCTTCACGGCCATTGCGCGCGACGAATCGCGCCACGTCAACTTTGGGATCAAGGTGCTGCAGGAGGCGGTGCGTGAGAACCCCGAGCGATTTGCGCCGCTGATCCAGAAGACGCTCATCGAGTGCCTGCCCCTCATCTCGGGCACGCTCGAGCCTCCCGACCCACGCTACATCACAGAATTCGGCCACACCGAGAGCGAGATTTTGAATTTCGCGTTCGACTCACTCAACAAGCGCCTGCGGGCGATCGGAATCAAGCTGGCCGCTTAAAGCTGTCCTGTCCCCGAGTCGGGAAGACGCTCAGCCCCGGTGCATCGCCCGGGCGATCTCGCGCTTGGCGTCCCGCTCGGCGATCGCCTCCCGCTTGTCGTACTCGCGCTTGCCCCGGCACAACCCCACCTCGATCTTGGCCCGGTTGCGCGAGAAATACACGCGCAGCGGGATGAGGGTGTATCCCTTCTGACGCACCTTCCCGATCAGAGTCGAGATCTCTTTGCGGTGCAGCAGCAGCTTGCGCGGCCGCATCGGCTCGACGTTCATGGCGTTGGCCTGGACGTACGGCGAAATGTGCACGTTCTCGAGCCAGGCCTCACGTCCGTCGATGCGGACGAAACCGTCGCGCAGGTTGCACCGCCCGCCTCGCACCGACTTCACCTCGGGCCCGGTGAGCATGACTCCGCACTCGTACTTCTCGTCGACGAAGTAGTCGTGGTAGGCGCGCCGGTTGACCGCGACGTCCCGCTCGCGCTCGTCTCTTTCAGGCATCGCCCAGGACCTGCCTTGCCGGCGCGGGCCTCTTGCCCGGCAGCTGCACCAGCTCGAGCACGTAGCGGTCGCCCTCGACACGCCCGCTCAGCACCTTGACGCGCCCGCGGGCTGTCGGCAGCGTCGCGCCCGGCCACGGTTGGAGAGCGCGAACGCGCCGGTCGATCTCCTGCGCCCCCAGGCTCCAGTCGAGCTCCCCGTCCTCGCGACGGAGTCGCGGCGCCACCGTCGCCGCGGCGTGATCCTGGTCGACCGGCTCGATCTCATCCAGGCGCCCAAGCGTTTCGACCAGCAGGTCCGCGCCGGCTGCCGCCAGGCGCTCGGTGAGGTGCGGCGCCTCCTCCCCCGGCGCGATCGCCACCTCGCTGGTCGCCAGGATCGGACCGTGGTCCAGCTGCTCGTCCATCCGCATGATCGTGACCCCGGTGACCGCGTCGCCGGCGAGGATGGCGCGCGCGACCGGCGCCGCACCACGGTGTCGCGGCAGCAGGGAGGCGTGAACATTCACGGCTCCACGCCGCGGGATCGCGAGCACGGACGCCGGGATGATCTGCCCATAAGCGACCACCACCAACAGGTCGGGGCTCGACGCACGCAGCTTCTCCCCCACCTCCGGTTCGCGGATCCGAGCCGGCTGGTACACCTCGAGCCCGAGCTCCGCCGCCGCCGCCTTGACCGGCGACGGCGTCACCTTCATCCGGTGGCCGGGCTTGTCCGGTTGGGTGACCACCAGCCGGATGTCGTGGCCGGCCGCGTGAAGCAACCGCAGAGAGGGCACGGCGAATCCGGCCGTACCCGCGAAAACCAGCTTCAGGAAGGCTAGCCCGAAGCCGCCGCGACAGCGGCTTCCTTTTCCTCGGCCATCAACTCGTCGACCCGCCGCAGGGTCTCGAGGTTGGTCAATCGGTCGATGAAAAGAACGCCGTCGAGGTGGTCGAGCTCGTGCTGGAAGGCACGCGCGGTGAATCCGGTGGACTTGATGCGCACCTCTTTGCCGCGACGGTTGCGGCCCTTGACGACGACCGTCTCGCGGCGAGCCACCTCGCCCACCCAACCCGGGTAGCTCAGGCAGCCCTCGTATCCGACCTGCACCCCGTCGCTCTTGACGATCTCGGGATTCACCAGCCCCCAGATCTGGTTGTCGTCGCCCTTGACCACGCACACTCGCAGCGGGACGCCGATCTGGTTGGCGGCCAGGCCCGCGCCCGGCGCGGCGAGCATGGTTTCCGCCAGGTCGTCGATCAGACGCTGGATGGACGTGTCCACGCGCGCGACTTTCTTCGCCTTCTCGCGCAGGACCGGGTGTTCGAAATTGAGAATCGGTCGTACGGCCACGAATTCGATTCTACCTGCCACGCCTGTGCTCCCAAGCCTCTCAGGGACGGCCGCGAGTGCGCGCGGTCCCCTGATTCCGCCCCCGCGGCTTCAGGTCACCGGGTCGACGTCGTAGCTCCAACCCTTCCCCCGCGGAGCGAGATGCCGCGCCCGCTCCAGGCCATCGCCCTTCAGCGTGACCTGCCACCGATAGTCTCCGCGCAGCCGGTGGATGAAGGCCGGCGACGGCCCCATCACGCGGATGCCTTCGACTCCCTCCTTCAACAGGCCGGTGGCCAGCGCCTCAGCCGCCTCGCGTGCAGCGCCCGCAGCCCGCCCGTCGTCGGCGTCCGTCCGGGTCAGCACCGCCAGCTCCGCAAACGGCGGGAAGGCGAATGCCTTCCGAGACGGCAGCTCGGCGTCGTAAAAGCCTTCGTAGTCGCCCGCCACCGCGTAGCGCAGACCGTAGTGCTCGGGGTTGCTGGTCTGCACCACGACCCTGGAGGCACGACCGTCGCGCCCGGCCCGGCCGGCCACCTGCACGACCATGGCGAAAGTGTTCTCGGCCGATCGATAGTCGGGGAAATGCAGCGGCAGGTCGGCATCGACCACGCCCACGCAGGTCACCGCCGGCAGGTCGAGGCCGCGCGTCACGAGCTGCGTCCCGACCAGGATGTCGGCTCGCTGCTCGCTGAAGGTCTCCCAGATGTCGAAGTACGAGTCAGGCCCCCGCGCCGAGTCGCTGTCCAGTCGCAGGACGCGGGCTCGCGGCCAGAGCTTCTTCACCATGGTCTCCAGGCGCTGGGTGCCCATGCCCAGGCCGCGGATGTTCCGGCTGCCGCAGTGCGGACAGGTCGCGGGCATGGGCCGTGAATATCCGCAGTAGTGGCAGATGAGCCCATCGATCTCTGCGTGCTGGACCAGCGCCACCGAGCAGCCGAGGCACTGCACCGAACGGCCGCAGTCCCGGCACAGGACGAAGGTCGACATACCGCGCCGGTTGAGGTAAAGGATCACCTGCTCCTCATCCTCGAGCGTGCGGTCGACGACCTCGAGGAGGCGGCGCGAGAGCGCGTGGCGATGGCCCGCCGCCACCTCATCGCGCATGTCGACGACCTCTAGCTCGGCGTCACGGCCGCGAACGCGTTTCGTCAGCTTGGCCAGGGCCATTTCGCCGCGCGCCGCTTCGTGGTACGTGACCACGCTCGGCGTCGCCGAACCGGCGACCAGCCGAGCGCCGCAGACGGAGGCGAGCTTGCGCGCCACCCAGCCGGTCTCGTAGCGCGGCGTCCGGTCCTGCTTGTAGGCGGCCGATCCCTCCTCGTCCAGGCAGATCAGGCCGAGGCGCGGGATGGGCGCGAACACGGCGGAGCGGCTGCCGAGCACAACCTCCGCCTCGCCCCGCCTCGCGCGCCACCACTGCTGCGCCCGCTCGAGCTCGGTCAGCTGGCTGTGCAGCACGGCGATGGGCGCCCTCAGCCGGGCCCGCACCCGCTGGACGAGCTGCGGCGTCAGGGAGATGTCGGGTACGAGCAGGAGCACCCGCAGGCCCTCGGCAAGGGCTCGCTCCGCCGCCGCGAGGTAGACCTCGGTCTTGCCGCTGGCGATGACCCCGTGCAGGAGCGTGAGCTGGTTGGAGCCGATCACCTCGAGCGCGGCTTGCTGCTCGCCGGTCAGGACCGCCGCTTGCGCGGTCAACACCGGAGCGGTGGCCAGCTCCACCAGGCGGCTATGACGGCGCTGGCGGTTCGATGCCCGGGAGCCGATGGTCCCGGTCGATCGCACCCTCGGCGGGAGCATGGCGCGCAGGCATTCGATGAGCGGCACCCAGTAGTGGTCGGCGACCAATCGCGCCAGCGCGACCTGGTGCGGCAGCAGCAGCGGTTCGCTGCCGGCAGTGGCTATCGGCTTGGCGTCCACCCCGGGTTCGTCGGTGCCGAGCGAGACGACGAATCCATACGTGCTGCGCCGGCCGAACGGGACGGTGACCCGATGACCGGGGACGACATCCAGGCCTTCGGGCACCGCGTAGCTGTACGTCTCGCGACCCAGCCCCCGCGCCGCCTCGACCGCGACCTCGGCATAGAGCACGTGGCTAGCGGGTCAGATGAGGCAGGACCAGGTCCAGGATCCGATCCGCCATCTCGCGCTTGGTCGTGCGCTCGAGGTCGTGGCGCGCCCCGTCGGCGAACAGCATCACACCGGCGTTGTGGTCGCTGCCGAAACCGATGTCCGTGCGCGAGATGTCGTTGGCGACGATCGCATGCAGGCCTTTTCTCCTCATCTTGTCGAGCGCTCTGGCGGCGAGATCAGACCCCTCGGCCGCGAAGCCGACCCGAAAGACGGCGGCCAATTCCCTGTCGCTGCCCAGCGCGGCGACCAGGTCCGGGACCGGCTCGAGCTCCAGCGTGAGTCGCGGCGTCTCCTCGCGGCGGATCTTGGCCCGCGTGGTCTTGGCCGGCCTGAAGTCCGCCACCGCCGCGGCCATCACGAGCAGGTCGGCGCCTTTCATCCATGATCTCAGCTGGTCCCGCATCTGCTCCGCGGTTTCGACCGGGACGACGTTGACGCCGTGATGCGCGGGGTGTGAGGCGGTCGTCACGAGCGTGACCCGCGCGCCGCGGTCCGCCGCCGCCGCGGCGATGGCGAAGCCCATCTTGCCGCTCGAGTAGTTGCTGATGAACCGCACGGGGTCGATCGGCTCCCGAGTACCGCCGGCGGTGACGACCACCCGCCTCGACGCCAGGTCGTATCGCGATCGGACCGCGCCCGCCATTGCCGTCAGCAGCGGCGACGAGCCGGCCAGGCGGCCGGCGCCGACGTGCCCGCTGGCGAGGTGGCCCGATTCAGGCTCGACGATGGTCATCCCCCGCCGCCTCAAGGCCGTGATGTTGTCCTCCACTGCGGGCTTCGACCACATCGCGTCGTTCATCGCCGGCGCCACCACGACCGGACAGCGTGCGGCCAGCACGGTGGCGGAGACGATCTCATCGGAGCGGCCACCGGCGATGCGGCCGATGACGTTGGCCGTCGCCGGCGCGAGCAGGATCACCTGGGCCCAGTCCCCGAGGAAGACGTGAGGCTCCGCGGCGCCGTCGGTGGGCCACAGCCCTGTCAGGACGGGGTTCCCGGTCACGCCCTGGAATGAGGGGGGTCCGACGAAGCGGGTGGCGGAGGGGGTCATCGCCACGCGCACCTCGCAGCCCGCCTGCGTGAGCGCGGAAGCCAGGTCGACCAGCTTGTACGCCGCGATCCCGCCCGAGACCAGCAGCCCGACCCGGAGGCCTCGCAGCTCGTCGGGGACGGGAGTTGGGTCTAGAGGCACGTCCGGGGCTCTTCTCGCATGGGCTAAGTCTGCCCTTCCCGCGCTTCTTCTTGAAGGTCGCGCCGGCGTGCGCCATGGATGACCGCCAGCACTTCTGCCACCGCGCGCTCGAGCTCGTCGTTCACGACCACGTGGTCGTAGTGCGACGCGTAGGTCATCTCCGTCTCTGCGATCTTCCGGCGCGACGCGAGGTCCCGCGGGCTCTCGCTGTTGCGCAGCTCCTGCCGCCGCTCCAGCTCCTGCGTCGAGGGCGAGACGATGAAGATGAACAGCGCCTCGCCCAGCCGGACCCTCACCTGTTCGGCGCCCTGCACCTCGATCTTCAGGACGATGTCGTGTCCCGATGCCCGAGCCTCCTCCACCCGCTCGACCAGCGTGCCGTACAGGTTGCCGTCATAGGTGGCGTGCTCGAGAAACGCCCCCTCCTCGATCAGCTGCTCGAAGCGTTCCCGGCTGACGAACGTGTAGCTGACGCCGTCCACCTCCCCGGGGCGGGGCGCGCGCGTGGTGCACGAGACCGAGTAACGCAGGTTGCCGTCCAGCTCGAGCAATCGCCGGATCAGGGTGTCCTTGCCGACACCCGAGGGACCGGAGATGACGATCAGCAGTCCTCGCTTCACGGCCGCGATGACCAGAAGCTTTCGAAATCGGCTGGCGGCGCGGCCTCGAAGCTCATCTCGGCGCCCGTTCTTGGATGGCGCAGGCGCAGCCGCCACGCATGGAGCATCGGCCGGTCGGGGGCGCCAGGCTCGCGTCCACCGTAGTCGGCATCGCCCGCCACCGGGTGACCGAGCGCCGCCAGGTGCACGCGGATCTGATGGGTCCGGCCGGTTTCGAGGTCACAGCGCACAAGAGTATGTCCGCGCCGGCGCTCGACCACCTCGTAGCGGGTGCGGGCAAAGCGCCCGCCTTTGACCACGGCCATGCGCTTGCGCTCCTTCGGGTGCCGGCCGATCGGCCCCTCGAGCTCGCCCGCGTCGGCCTTGAGACGGCCGCGCACGATCGCCAGGTAGGAGCGGCTCAAGGTGCGGTCGCTCAACTGCGACGCGAGCGCGCGGTGGCTCACATCGTTGCGGGCGGCGACGATCAGCCCGGAGGTCCCCTTGTCGAGCCGGTGGACGATTCCCGGCCGCACCTCGCCGCCGGCCGCCGACCAGCTCCCGCCCATGCCGAGCAGCGCGTGGACGAGCGTGCCGGAGTGGTGTCCCGGGGCGGGGTGGACGACCATGCCTGCCCGCTTGTTGATGACCACGAGGTCGCTGTCCTCGTAGACGACCTCCAGCGGGATCGCCTCCGGCGAGGCCGCCAACACCTCGGCCGCAGCCGGCTCGTACTCGATCACATCGCCCGGAGCGATGCGGTCGGACGCCCGCGCCGGCCTGCCGTTCACCCGGACGGCCGCCGCCTTGATCAGTCGCGCCGCCGCCGAGCGGCTGAGGTCGCCGGCGTGCTCGGCGAGGAATCGATCCAGGCGGGATGCCGCCGCCGCCGCGATCAGGCGGCGGGCTTGCGTAGCAAATACCCGGCGGCCAGAGCCACGACACCGATGCTGATCGCCGAGTCCGCGACGTTGAACACCGGCCAGAAGTGAAAGTTGACGAAGTCGGTCACCGTCCCGAAGACGACGCGGTCGAAGCCGTTCCCGAGGGTGCCGCCCATGATCAGCCCGAGCACCGCCTCGGTCCACGTGTTGCCTGGGTTGCGGACGACGTAGACCACCAGGCCGGCGGCCACGACCACCGAGGCCACCAGAAAGAAGCCGGAGCCGGCCGGCGCCAAGCCGAAGGCCGCGCCCGAGTTGCGCAGGTTCGTGATCCCGACCAGGTGTCCGAGCACCGCGACCTCGGTCCCGTACGGGATCTCCGCCGCGACCAGGCTCTTGGTCAGCCGGTCGGCCACGAACACGGCCATGGCGGCGACCACGAACAGAATGCGTCCCGTCGTCAGTTTCGCTTGAGGCCGATCCAGATCTGCTCTCCTTCGAGCATCATCTGCTCGCCGTTGTAGCCGTCGTCGCGCCCATGCTCCAGCGTCACCGACAGCGTCTCGGTCTTGATGTAATCGGCGTGCCGTTCCAACGCACGCACGAGCATGCCGTCTGCCTCGTAGCGCGTGTTGATTCGATCTTCGACGTTGAGCCCGAGTTTCTTGCGGCGGTCCTGGATGGCGCGGACGACCTCGCGCGCGAGGCCTTCGAGGCGCAGGTCCTCCGTGATCGCGGTGTCCAGCTTCACCTCCTGCGCCCCAAAGGTCAGGCTCTTGACGTTCAGCTCCTCGCGCACGATCGCGGCCATGTCCTCGGGGAGGGGTTCGCCGGTCAGGGCACAGGATGCAAGAGGCTGCCGGACCTTGAGGCGCGCCGCATCGCGAGCCGCCAGGCCGGCCTCCACCGCCTGCCTCGCCCTTGCCATGTCCGTCTCGACCTGCGCGTCGTAAACGGGCGCGGGCTCAGGGAAGTCGGACAGGTGGACCGACCGGTCGCCTGAAAGGTTCCGGTAGATCGCGTCCGTCACGAACGGCGCGAACGGCGCCGTCAGCTGGCAGAGGGTGCGCAGCGCTTCGTGCAGGGTCTGGTACGCGGCGAGCTTGTCCCGGTCCGCCTGCGACTTCCAGAACCGCCGCCGCGAGCGGCGGACATACCAGTTCGACAGCTCGTCGACGAACCGCTGGATCCGGCGTGCCGGCTCGTTCGCGTCGTAGCGGTCCAACCCAGCCGAGACCGATGCCGTCAGCCCGCTCAGCCGCGAGAGCAGCCACCGGTCGAGCACGTGCCGTTCGGCCACCGGGACAGCCGGCTGCGATGGGTCGAATTGGTCGAGGCGCGCATAGGTGACGAAGAACGAGTAGCAGTTCCACAGCGGGATGAAGAACTGCTGCACCGTCTCCCTGAGGGTGTCTGGGCCGGTGCGATAGTTCTCGCCGACCTGGGTTGACGTGTAGAAATACCAGCGCAGCGCGTCCGAGCCGAAGTTGTCGAAGAGGTAGTTCGGATCGAGCACATTGCCCCGCGACTTGGACGACTTCTTGCCCCTGGGATCGACGACCAGGCCGAGGCAGATGACGTTGCGGTACGAGTTCCGCTTGAACAGCAGCGTCGAGATGGCGAGCAGCGAGTAGAACCAGCCCCTGGTCTGGTCGATCGCCTCGGAGATGAAATCCGCGGGAAAGGTCTCTTCGAATGCCTGCTCACCGTTGGCCGGGTAGCCGCGCTGCGCGAACGGCATCGCGCCCGAGTCGAACCAGCAGTCCAGCACCTCGGCGACGCGCCGCATGACTGCGCCGCATTTCTCGCACGGCAGGGTGACGGCGTCGATGTAGGGCCGGTGCAGGTCGGCATCGTCCTTGAGGCCGAGCTCTGAAGCCGAGCTGACGCAGCGCTGCTCGCCACACGCCTCGCACACCCAGAACGGCAGCGGCGTCCCCCAGTAGCGCGAACGCGAGATCGCCCAATCCACGTTGTTCTCCAGCCAGTCACCCATGCGGCCGGTCTTGACGTGCGCGGGCACCCAGTTGGTCGCGGCGTTGTTCGCGATCAGCTCCGCCTTGCGCTCCGTGGTGCGCACGTACCACGAGTCGAGGGCGTAATAGATGAGCGGAGTTTTGCACCGCCAGCACTCGGGATAGGTGTGGAGGATCGTCTCGGCCTTGTAAAGCAGGCCGCGTGCCTTGAGGTCGTCGAGGATGACCGGGTCGGCCTCCTTGACGTGAAGGCCCTTGAACTTTTGGACGTAGGGCAGGAACTTGCCGTCCAGTCCGACCGTGTGCCGGAAAGGGATGCCCTTGTCCTGGCTGAGGCGCAGGTCGTCGACACCGTAGAGGGCCGACGTGTGGACCACCCCGGTACCTTCCTCGGTCGAAACGAAGTCCGCGTCGACGACGTAGTGGGCGCGGCCTTCGGCCGGGACCGAATATGGGAAAAGCGGCTCGTAGTCGAGCCCGACCAAATCACGGCCCTTCATGCGCTCGACCACGTCTGACGGGTGGTCGAGGACCCCCTGCCGGGACTCGGCCAGGATGAGGAATTCGTCCCCATCCCTGACCTTGACGTAGTCGATGTCGTTGTCGACCGCCAGGGCGACGTTGCCCGGCAGCGTCCATGGCGTGGTCGTCCACGCGAGGATCGAAGTCTTCGGGTCCTTCTTCAGGCGGAACCGGATGAAGACGCTCGGGTCGGGCACGTTGTCGCGGTACCCCTGCGCGAGCTCGTGGCTCGAGAGCGGGGTGGCACAGCGGGAGCAGTACGGCGCGACCCGGAAGCCCTTGTACACCAGGCCCTGCTTCCACATCTCGCTGAGCGCCCACCAGACGGACTGGATGTAGTCCGAGGTGAGCGTCCAGTAGGCGGCCTCGTAGTCGAGCCAGAAGGCCATCCGCTGGCTGAAGGCGACCCAGTCGGACACGTACTCGTGCACGCTCGCGCGACACATCTCGTTGAACCGCTCGATGCCGATCTTGTTCTCGATCTCGAACTTGCCCGAGATCTTGAGCTTCTTTTCGACCTCGATCTCGACCGGAAGCCCATGCGTGTCCCAGCCCGCCTTGCGTTCGACGTAGAACCCGCGCATGGTCTTGTAACGGCCGAAGAGGTCCTTGAACGCGCGCGCGAGGATGTGGTGGGTTGCCGGCCTGCCGTTGGCGGTCGGCGGTCCCTCGTAGAAGACGAAGCGCGGCCGGCCGGCGCGCAGCTCGAGGGATTTCTGGAAGGTGCCCTCGTCCGCCCATCGCGCCATGAGCCGCCTCTCCAGCTCGGGGAAGCTGACCTTCTGGATTACGGGTTCAAACATCGCGCCCTGCTCGCGACCGGCGTGGTTGGACATCGCTCAGCCGATATTGCGGAGCGCGGCGATCAGGAAATATGCCGCCAGGGTGACCACCAAGGGAGAGAGGTCGATGCCCGACACCGGCGGCAGCCGCCGGCGCACCGGCGCCAGCACGGGCTCGGTCACCTGGACGGCGAAGCGCGAGACGGAGTTGGTCGGGAACGGGCTCACCCACGAGAAGGCAACCCGCACCAGGACGGCGATGATGAAGGCGTAGAGGGCGTAGATGATGAGGGTTACGATCAATGCCATATCGTCAGGTGGCGCGAGGTCCGAACAGCGCCTGGCCCAATCGTAGCATCGTGCTTCCAGCGGCCACGGCGGCCTCGAAGTCCCCGCTCATCCCCATCGAGAGGATGGGCAACCGCCTGCCCAGCCTCTGCTCGGCCTCGTCGCGCAGGCACCGGAGCTCGTTGAAGGCGGGCGCGGGATCGCCCGCGGACGCTCCCATGGCCATCAGCCCCTGGAGGTCGAGGAGCTTCGCCACCGCCGCGATGACCTCGAGCGCCCGGTCGGGGTCGGCGCCCGACTTTTGCGGCTCGCGCGCGACGTTGACCTGCACCAGGACGGCCTGCGACGGCGTCGCGCGGGCCAGGGCCTCCGCCAGGCGCACGGAATCCACGGACTGGATGAGCGCGAAGCGACCGGCGGCCTGTCGCGCCTTGTTGGTCTGGAGATGGCCGATCAGGTGCCATGCCGCGGCGTCCACCTCACCCATCTTCCTGATCGCCTCCTGGACGCGGTTCTCTCCCAGCATGCTCAGTCCCGCGCCCAGCGCCTGCCTGCAGACGCCGGCGTCAAAGCCTTTGGTGACGGCGACGATGGCGACCTCGTCCGGGTTGCTCCCCGTGGCCGCGATGCGGGCGCTCACCCACGCCAGGCGTTCCACGACGGTCGTCCCCGCGCCGCTCACCTTCATCGCAAGGCGACGATGGCGCCGAAGCGCGTCCCGTCCGGGCTCCGGCGGTGCGAGGGCAGGTACGGCGTCTCCTTCGTGCACAGGCCGAGGACGTGCACGTCCCTGACGCCGGCCGCCTCGAGCTGCGCTCGGTTGGCGGCGGCGAGGTCGAGAAGGGCGCGATCGCCCGAGCCGGGGGTGACGAAACGCGAGTCGAACCGCGAGGCGACGTCCTCCCCCACCTCGTAGCACTGCCGGCAGATGCCGGGGCCGATCCCAGCGCGGATGTCGCCCGGCGTGGTGCCGAACTCGTCCCTCATGAACTTCACCGTGGCGGTCGCGACGCCTGCCACCGTCCCGCGCCAGCCGGCATGGGCCAGCGCGGCGCACCTGTTCCGCGCGTCCCAGAGCACGATCGGATAACAGTCGGCGAAGGTGGCGAACAGCGCCACGCCGAGCTTGGCGGTGACCATCGCGTCCACACCGCGGACCACCTCGTGCGGCTCGTCGACGCGCGCGACCGCAGCCCCGTGCACCGCCCCCGCCGTGGTCAGAGTCTCGCCGTCGATCCCCAGAGCGCGGGCGAAGTCCCGGCGCGAGGCCAGCACCGGCGCGGGATCTGGGGCATGCGTGAGTCCGACGGAGCCCAGCGCCATCGTCGAGAAGCCGTGAATCAGACCGGTCTCGGCTTCGAGCTCAGGGATCTTCAAGACCTGCGGCGTGGCGCCCACGCCCTGAAGGTTACGGACGTCTGGTGCTGAGGACCTGCTCGATCTCCCGCTTGACCTGCTGCAGGTCCATGAACTCGCGGTACACCGATGCGAAACGGATGTAGGCGACCTCGTCCAGGTCGCGCAGCCGGTCCATCACCATCTCGCCGATCTCTCCGCTCGGGATCTCGACCCGGCCGGAACGCCGGAGCTCCGCCTCGATGTCGTCGACGATCGCCCGCAGCCGCTCCGGCGAGATGTCTCGCTTCTCGGTCGCCTTCTTGAGACCCGTGAACAGCTTCTGGGGATCGAAGTCCTCGCGCCGGCCGTCCTTCTTGGTGACGTAGAACGGAACGGCCTCGATGCGTTCGTAAGTCGTGAAACGCTGCCCGCACTGCAGGCACTCACGCCGGCGGCGGATCGCCTCCCCGATCTCCGAGTCGCGAGAGTCGACCACTTTCAGGTCGTGATGACCGCAGTACGGGCAGCGCATTGTCTCTGTCCTCTACATCCGGTTGCGCAGGAAGGCCGGGATGTTGATGTCGCCGAGCTCTTCGGCGCCGAACTCCGGCCGCTCGACGACGCGGCGCATGGTCTCCTGCTTGGCCTCCGCCTGGGTCTTGCCGCCGAAGCCGGTGGCGATCACGGTCATCTTGATCTCGCCCTGCATCGTGTCGTCGCGCACGACGCCGAAGATGATGTTGGCCCCCGGGTCCGCGGCCGCGCGCACGATCTCGGCCGCTTTCTGCACCTCCTGCAGGGTGATGTCCTTGCCGGCGGTGATGTTGAAGAGGATGCCTTTGGCGCCGTCGATCGAGGTTTCCAGCAGCGGGCTGGAGACCGCCTGCTTGGCGGCGTCCTCGGCACGCGTGTCGCCCGCGCCGTGCCCGATGCCCATGAGCGCTTCGCCCGCGTTTTCCATGATCGCCTTGACGTCGGCGAAGTCGAGGTTGATGACGCCGGGCTGCGTGACCAGGTCGGAGATCCCCTGCACGCCCTGGCGGAGCACATCGTCCGCCATGCGGAAAGCGTCCTCGAGCGTGGTCTTGGAGCTGGCGACCTGCGCGAGCCGGTCGTTGGGGATGACGATGAGCGCATCGACCTGGCTGCGGAGGGCCTTGATGCCCTCTTCGGCGGTGTCGTTGCGGATGCGGCCTTCAAAGGCGAACGGTCGCGTGACCACGCCGATCGTGAGCGCGCCGGCCTCCTTCGCCAGCTCGGCGACGACGGCCGCCGAGCCGGTGCCGGTGCCGCCGCCCATGCCGGCGGTGATGAACACCATGTCCGAATCCTGGACCACCGCGGAGAGCTCGGTGCGGCTCTCGTCGGCGGCGTCGCGGCCGCGCGTCCAGTCCCCCCCGGCGCCCAGGCCGCGGGTGATCTTGTTGCCCATCTGGACCTTCACGTCCGCCTGGCAGCGCTCGAGCGCCTGCTTGTCCGTGTTGACGGCGATGAACTGGACTTTGAGCGCTTTCGAGATCATGCGATTGACGGCGTTTCCGCCGCCGCCCCCGCAGCCGACGACCTTGATTCGCGCTCGCCCTTCGTGCAATTCGCTTTCCTTCATGACGTCCTCCTGCTCGAATTTTGGTTTGGCTATGGCGAGCTCTAGTTGGTTTCGGGTTTCTTCTCTAGAAAAAATCGCGCAGCCACCTCACTGTTTTTTGATACGTGGTGCCGAACGTCGCGGGCTGGCGGGAGTTGGAGTAGCCGCGGGCAGGAGCCCGCGAGCCCCATTTGACGAGGCCCGCGGCGACGCTGAACGAGGGCCCCTGCGCCCTGTCGGCCAGACCGGCCAGGCCCAAAGGCTGGCCGAGGCGGGCGGAGGTGTCGAAGACGGACTGGGCGGCGTCCATCGTGCCCATCAACCGTGAACCGCCGCCGGTGACGACGACCCCGGCGGGCAGCAGCTGGTCGAAGCCGCTCTTGCGCACCTCTTCGCGCGCCATCTGGAAGATCTCGCGCATGCGCGGGCCGATGATCTCGGCCAGGAAGCGGCGGGGCAGGGCCTGGATGCGGTCGCCGCCGACCTGCCGGACCTCGACCTTCTCGGCGTGGTCGATCACGTCGGGGAGCGCGTGGCCGTAGTTCAGCTTCAAGCTCTCCGCCTCTTCGAGCGTGGTGCGGAGGCCGATGGCGATGTCGCTGGTGACGTGGTTCCCGCCCACGGGCAGCACCGCCAGGTGGCGCGCGGAGCCGTCGGTGTAGACGACCACGCTGGTCGTGCCGGCGCCGATCTCGACCAGGCATACACCGAGCTCGATCTCCTGCTGCGAGAGCACGCCCTCGCCGGCGGCGAGGCCGGCGCACACCACGTCTTCGATGTCGAAGCCCGCTCCGTGCACGCACTTGATGACGTTCTGCACCGCCGTCTGGGCGCCGGTGACGATGTTGGTCTCGACCTCCAGA